>JBICHS010000551.1:0-3504 GCA_043101135.1 Phycisphaeraceae bacterium JB051 | reverse complement strand
CCATCGCTTCGTCTTCGGTCGCTTCAGTGAGCAGGTGCACCGCGTCTTTGGCATGCCCCATGCGACCGCAGGCATTGAGTCGCGGGCCCAGAACAAAGCCGACATGGTAAGCATCGATTTTTTCATCCCGCAATCGCGAAGCATCAATCAACGCGTTGAGCCCCATGAAGTCGGTGTGCTTGATCTGGCCGAGCCCGAACGTGGTGATCACGCGGTTCTCATCGACCAGCGGGACGATGTCCGCAACAGTCCCCAATGCTGCCAATGACATCTGTTGAATCATTAAATCGCGATAGGCTTTGGGCAGGCGATCCGAGCCGTTGTGTACACGGGCAAATTGCCAGGCAAGTTTGAAGGCAACGCCTGCGCCGCAGAGGTCACCGAAAGGATACTCACTGCCGGGCAAACGCGGGTGAACCAACGCATAGGCATCTGGTAAATTCCGGGGGTCCATTTCGTGATGATCGGTGATGATCAGGTCCACGCCTTTGGCTTTGGCGATGGCAGCAGGTTCGACCGCGGTGATGCCACAGTCGACACTGACGATCAGCGGGTCGGCTTCGCACATGGCGGTGATGGCGTCACAGTTAATGCCGTAACCTTCCTCGATGCGATGCGGGACATAGGTGCGCACATGAGCGCCAGCAAGGCGAAGCGTATGCCAAAGGATACTGCTGGCAGTGACGCCGTCGACGTCGTAGTCACCGTAGATGACGATGGGCTGACCTTCGCGGACGGCGCGTGACATCCGGCTGGCGGCTTTGGCGATATTAGGTAGTAATCCCGGGTCGTGAAGCTGCGTCATCTTGGGATTGAGAAAATCCCGCGCGGTCTGCGAATCGAGCACACCACGATTGCCCAGCAAATGGACCATCAGTGGTGAAAGGTTCAGGTCGGACAAATCTGTCACCTGCCCATTTTCCCGAAAACGCCAACGTTTGAGCATCCCTGCTTCGAACATGTGAGCATCATATCAGGAATCACGGTTCACGATTCAAACCGCTCGTGGTTTAGCGCGACAACGCTCGACAAAAACATTGATCATCCATGTTTTCACGAAAAACACGGCTAAAACGCCAGCGGCCATGCATCAAATCCTGTTATACTGCTGGTCTTTTGTCCTCCAAACCTCATGGAGCGTGCCAGGGATGGTCCTTCGCCCACCGATGCATTTGAAATCCGCAGAGCAGGAATCTTCGATCAAGGTTCGCTGGTCGGTTCCTTCGCGCCGGTCGCGTCGAGCGGTGAATCTGCTGGTGGGTTCATGCCTGGTTCTCATTGTCACATTACTGGTGACATTCTGTGGTTGTCAGCAACAACATATCCCCAACACCATGCACGGCAGTCATGTCGCGATCCCGGCAAGACCGAAGCTGCCTTTAGCCAATCTTGATGCTGAGCCGATCGTGCGCGTCCGTGTTGCAAGACGTAAAGACCGCATCCTGATCAATGCTCATGGCATGATCACCATCGGGCCCGGTCCATCACAAGCCAACCGCGCAACACCCCAGCAATTTGCCCCGCCAGTGACGATCTCCAAACATGGCGCAGGCTATGCCATCCGATCGGCACAGGGACAACCCATTTCATGGGGACTTGATGCTTTGCAGATCACCACTGCCAGTGGTCACGTTGCTGTCAACGGCACGACTTACCCGGGCACGATCATGATCCATCACAGTGTCCCCACCAAGTGGGATCCCACGCCGACCTCCGTGGACGCGGTCAACCATGTTGGATTGGAAACATACCTACCGGGCGTGCTGGAAAAGGAGCTCTATAGCTCGTGGCATCCCGCAACGTTCACCGCCCAGGCGATTGCTGCTCGGTCGTATGCGATTGTCCAACACTATGCCAACGAAAAACGGCATTACGACATGGAAGCAGGCACGGCCTCGCAAGCCTATGTCGGTTCGAACACACGCTACAAACCCCGCCAGGCTGTGGCTCAAACGCGGGGCATGGTGCTTGTCTATGACGGGCGCATTGTCCCGGGCTACTACTCAAGCACATGCGGCGGCGCTGCACAGGATGCCGCCATCGCTTTCCCCAATGGTGAAGACATCCCCCCGCTTCGTGGCGGCTTGCGTACGGCATGGTGTTCACAAAGTAAGAAGTTCCGCTGGGGGCCGTTCACGCGAGACCGCGCCATGCTCTCAGCCCGAATCGCAGCATGGGGTAAAAGCACCGAACGCAGCATCGGCGCCCTGGGGACGATCACGTCCATCCAGATCACCCAACGCAACAAGGGCTTTCGCCCTGCGGTCTTCACGATCACCGACCACCGCAATCGCAAGTTCAACCTCGGCCCTGAAGAGTTTCGCTTTGCCTGCAACTACGCAACCGCTGGCACGAAAACGCTGGCCAAAATCCCCGCATCCCAACGCCTGTATTCAAGCTTCATTGATGTAAGCGTGTCTGGCAACAACGTGCAGTTTGCCAACGGCCGCGGCTACGGGCATGGCGTGGGCATGTGCCAATTCGGTGCCCAGGGCATGGCACAAGCAGGCCTGCAACCGGAGCAGATTCTGCAGAACTACTATCCGACATCACGGATTCAACGGGCGTATTGACCCCCGGAAGTTGAAGATTCACTCACAAGCCTCCGTCACTCCCGCGCAGGCGGGAGTCCAGTGACCTATGCAAGTGCCAACAGAATGCCACTGGATTCCCGCCTGCGCGGGAATGACGAAATGAATTTTAACCACAGATGCACACAGATAAACACAGATTTTAGTTGTCGTTCCCGTGAAGACGAGCATCCAGTGGCATCAGCTTATCACTTGCGCACACCAATGAACTTCTGCCTGCGGACATGATGCACGTGGCATCTGATGTAGGGTGGGTGGAGCGCAGCGATACCCACCCTGCAAATGATGACGAGTAAGTTCGGCCGTTCACGCCTGAGTCACGGGTGGTTTTGATATGGGGTGGATTTGAGGAAGGCCATGCCAAAGGCGTGACACGACTTGGGGATTCACACAACTGCAATCTTATCTGTGTGCATCTGTGTTTATCTGTGGCAAAAAATGCCTTGAACACGGCGATCAACGACAATTACTTTTCGTCTTCCTCATCATCAAGATCGTCATCGTCTTCATCGTCGTCTTCATCATCATCAAAGTCTTCGTCATCCTCATCGTCTTCGTCTTCATCAGGATCGAAGTCTTCATCATCGTCATCGTAATCTGCTTCGTCATCATCGTCCGAAATATCATCGGCATCCTGCTCATCGGACGTTGCGTCTTCGATGCTGTCCTCGTCATCTTCCTCCAGCAGATCGTCTTCGTCGAGCTCTGCTTCCTGGGCATCCTTCTTTTTCTTGGCAAAGGTCGCACGGAGTTTGGCGCGGCGTTCAGCACGTTTGCGGTCCGCTTCACTGGGCCAATCGTATTCGACTTCGCCGGTCTCGGGATTCTTCCAATCACGGTGACCTGAATCGTCGGTGCCTTGCTTGGCATCTTCCTCGGGACGCAGTTCGAGTTTGATCTCGGATTTGACGGT
>JBICHS010000550.1:0-9952 GCA_043101135.1 Phycisphaeraceae bacterium JB051 | reverse complement strand
CTACGAAAACAAGCATAAACTCCTGCTTGATGCCCTGGATCATTACATCGAAAAGGACATCGCGCCATCATTAGCCCAAGCCACCGAGGGGCTTGAGCCGCGTGAAGCGATCGTCGCCATTTTTAAACGCAAGCTCAAACGTATGAATGATCCGCAGGGACGGTTTGGTTGTCTGTTGATCAATACTGCCTTGGAGCTGGCGCCGCATGATGAGGCAGTCGCCAAGGTGGTTCACCGTCGTTATGACGAGTTGGCTAAGATGTTCGTTAGGCTCATCAAGCAAGGTCAGGCCGACGGCACCATCAGTAAGCGGTGTAAGCCAACCCAACTGGGGCGACTGCTGCTTAACCACCTGCTTGGCATTCTGGTCATGCTCCGTTCCCGCGTTTCGCAAGCCATGCTCAAATCGGTCATCAATCAGGTCGACTTGCTCTTGGATTAATCCATGTCCTTGTTTTGAAAGACTCAAAACCCGGCCAGAATGACCGGGCGATGTACAGATAGCCGAGTCATCTTGACTCGGTGTTTTTCTGTGTTGGCGATGTCCATATTGCAGAGATGAAATTTTTTTTCTTTATTTTGGAACAATCATTCCAAATAGCGTGTTGTTATGACAACGGACTAACAAACAACCAATCACAACACACTTTTGAAAAGGAACATCTCATGAATCTTCAACCCCTTGATGAAAACAATGCATCGGAACGTGCTGCTGCAACCTTGGCTGCGGTACGTAAGCAAATGGGCTTTATTCCCAACCTGCTTGGTCTGATGGCCCATGCTCCAGCATCGCTTGAAAGCTACCTGGCTTTGGCGGGTAAGTTCGACTCCACGTCACTGACCAAGACCGAAAGACAAGTCGTCGTCATGTCCGTGAGCCAAACCAATCACTGTGATTACTGCACCGCTGCACACACCACCATGGCCAAGCAACAGCGAATCGATCCGGACATCGTTACCGCACTGTATGAAAACACACCCATTGCTGACGCCAAGCTTCAAGCACTTCGCGAGTTTGCTCAGCAGGTTGCCCAGTCGCAAGGCCGTCCGACTGCACAGCAGATTCAAGCTTTCCTGGGTGCGGGTTACGACGAATCCCAGATTCTGGAAGTCGTGTTGGGTGTCGCGTTCAAGACACTTTCCAACTACACCAGCCATGTGACAGATGTCGTGATTGACCCGGCATTCAAGACTGCTTTGCAGCCCGCTTGATCAACTCACTGCGTCATCGACTTATTCCCCTTGAAACAAAACCCCTTTGGGATGGCTGGTGCAAGCGAACTTGATTCCTCGCCCCCCGGAAGCCTTGTCACCCCCGGCAACATCAGCCATCCCTTTTTTCAACTTACTGTTTAAGAACATAAAACCTCTATCCGAAAAGGAGCCTCGAAATGAATTCTCGCAAACGTACTCTCGCAACCACCGTCTTCGCTGCGGCCTTGTCCCTGCTGACCTTTGCCAACTTCAGCCATGCCCAGTCCATGGATTCGCCCAAATGTGACTGTGAGCAAACCGACACGATGAGCAATCAGCCCAGCCGTGCGTATATCAATGCGTACAACGTCCCCTCCACAGGGATCGCGCTGGAAGGTTACAGCCCCGTGTCCTACTACACTGAAGGTAAAGCTCAGAAGGGCAGCCGCAAGTTCACCGCTGACTACAACGGCGTGACCTATCACTTCACCTCAGCCAAGCAGGTTGCTCAATTCAAGGCTAATCCCGCCAAGTATGAACCGGCTTATGGTGGTTGGTGTGCCCTGGGAATGGCGATTGAAGAAAAGCTTCCCGTGGACCCGACACTTTTCAAGATTGTCGATGGCAAGAACTACCTGTTCCTCAAGAACGCCAAGATTGACGCTCTGAAAATCTGGAACGAAAAGAACGAATCACAGCTGATCAAGAAGGCTGACGTCTACTGGGCCAAGGTCTCTGGCTGATCGCTTTTGAAAACAAGATGGACCCCTTGGCGGCGTTGCACATCCCCATGGCAGCGTCGCCTTTTTTAATGCGCGATCGGTTGTATCTCTCAAACCGAGTCAAGATGACTCGGCTATGTATTGATGTAGCCCTGTCATCTTGGCCGGGTCTCCGGGAACTTGGCAAAACGTATTTCACACACAAAAAAAAACGCAGCGCCGTGATGACGCTGCGTTTTTTTGTTTTGGTTGTGATCGTTGGTTTACAGTCCCAGCACATCCGCCATACCGTAGCGGCCGGGTTCTTTGCCATCGAGCCACTTGGCAGCCTTGAGTGCGCCATGGACAAACACGTCACGGCTAAAGGCCTTGTGGGTCAGTTCGAGTTCTTCACCAAGGTTGGCAAAGAAAGCGGAGTGACGGCCGACCTCCGAACCCACACGCAGCGCATGCATGCCGATCTCGCCACGCTTGCGCTGGACATCATCGCCGTGACGGCCGTGAACAACATCCTTGACAATGTCCTTGCCGGTGGCCTTGCAGATCGACTCTGCGATACCCATGGCGGTGCCTGACGGGGCGTCGCGTTTAAAGCGGTGATGCGCCTCGGTGATTTCAATGTCGTAATCGTCTCCCAATTGCTTGGCGACCTGGACAGCCAGAGCAAAGAGCAGGTTCACTCCCAGGCTCATGTTCGGTGCCTGAAGGATGGCGATGGACTTGCCTGCTTCGTCGATCTTGGCGTGGATCTCCGGCGTCAGTCCGGTCGTGCCGATGACCAAAGCCGTCTTGGCAGCAACACATTTGTCGATGATGCTGGGCGTGGCGATCGGCAGGGCGAAGTCGATGACCACGTCCACATCCGTCGGCAGGTCGGTACCAACCGTGATGCCGGTTTCACCGACTGCAGCGAGAATCCCCGCGTCGGTTCCAAGCTCAGCAAACTTGTCGTGTTCAATCGCACCCGTGAGGGTCAGGGCCTGATCTTCGTGCGTCAGGGCTACGAGGCGGCGACCCATACGGCCGCCAGCGCCATGAATGGCAATGCGTGTCATTTGGATGACTCTTTCTTTTCAAGTAGTGATCAAGATATTTCCAGTTCACTGATTTAACACCAAACCCTGCCAGTTGATTCCAACCTTCGGATCATGGGCGTTAAACATCACCCCAAGCACGGTTGTGCTCAAGGGGTTCGGACATGTGCTTAAAACATGTCCCCAGTGACATTGTAAACAGGCTTAGTGTTCAAAATAATTGTGACTGGGGCGGCCGGCAAGAATCTGCTCCTTGCCCCAGTTGGTCACATTTTTGAACTGATCGGAGGCGATGAACGCGTCGAAGGCCGCCTTTTCAGACCAGTCGGACATGATCAGGTAGCTCTGCGAATCATTCACGTCCTTATACAGGAAGGACTTGGTATGGCCTTCCATATCGGCCATGGCTTCAATGACGGCCTGGCAGACGCGCTCGAATTCGGCATTCTTGCCGGGTAAAATCTGATAGTTCATTCCAATGGTGATCATTTTTGTGTTTCCTATCGTAGTATCCCTAGACGATAAAGCCATTGCGATCGGAGATCAAATGCCCAATCTTGTTGACAATTCGGTGTAACTGCTGGTTTGACAGTTGACAAGAAGGTCTGTTGAGATAGATTAACAGGTCTGGGACACCTTTGGGAGATAGTCTGTCCTGCACGTTTGGCATCAATTCAAAATTTTCTTCTAGGCAATAGAGGTGTGTGCTTTGATATTTGGCCGTAAGAAATCTGCGAATCCCACGGAAGATCCCAAGTCGGACGATCAGCAAACGCCCGAAAAGGATGAACAGGCAGCAGACACCGGGGAACAAACGCCTGCCGAGTCCGATGGCAAGAAAAAAGGCAAGCTCGGCCGCAAAGCCGGCGCCAAAGCGGATAAGTCAGCCAAGAAGGAAGCGATCAAACGTGATCCTGCCAAGGCCATGACATTCTTCCGTCACGCCTCCACCGTTGCCGAAGCGCGTAACTATGACTATTCCATTCAGCTTTATCTCGACGGCCTCAGCCATGATCCTGACAACATGAACAAACACGAGGCGCTGCGTGAAGTGGCGCTGAGGCGTAAAGTCGCCGGCGGCAAGCCCGCCAAGATGTTTGACCGCTGGAAAGTGCGGGGCAAGGACAAGGTCGAAAAAGCACTGCAATCCGAATATCACTGGTCCAAGAATCCGTTGAACTTCAATGCAGCCATCACCGTCATGGAACGCTGCGTCGAAGCCTTTGAAGATCAGGACGAATACAACATGGGCGAAGTCGCCTACTGGATCGGTATTCTCCTGCTCGAAAAAAGTGAGATGGATAAGCAGCTCAACAAGCAGGACCTGCTCAAACTTACCGATCTTTTTGAACGCATCGATGCTTACCACCAGGCTGTCAACGCCTGTCGCTGGGCCTTGGAGCTGGATCGTGATGACTATGATCTGGAAAGTCGTCTCAAGGACCTGCAAGCTGAAGAGACCATGATCGACTCAGGCTACGGTGAACAGATCGAGTCCGCGGAAGTCGACTTCAAGAAGACCGTCCGCGATATGTCCAAGCAGCAGGAGTTGGATCAGGAAAACCAACTGAGCAAAACCGAGCAGGCCATCGAGGACATCATCAATCGCAGCCGTGAAGCCTTTGAAGCCAATCCTGATGATATGGTGCTTCGTGAAAAATTCATCAAAGCCTTGCTCGATAAGCGCGATGATGCAACCGAAGGCCAAGCCATCAAGCTCCTGGAAGAAGCCTACGCCAAGTCGCAGGACTTCAAGTACAAGCGTCAGGTCGTTGAGATTCAGCTGCGCAAGGTTGATCGCATCATCAAGAAACTCAAAGCTGCCGTCATCAAGGACAACAAAAACCAGGAGCTGGTCCAGAAGTACAAGCTGGCCATCCGTCAGAAGGTGAAGATGGAGATCAACCTCTACACCGAATGCACCAAGCAGTATCCGACGGACCGCAAGTGGAAGTACGATCTTGGGCGCGTGCTCTTCTCCGTCAAGCAGTACGACAAAGCCGTCGAACAGCTCCAGCAGGCGGTTTCTGACGCCAAGTATCGTGTGCAGTCACTGCTACTGCTTGGCCAATGTTATCTGGCTCAGGATTGGTTTGACGAAGCCATCGACACGCTTGAAAAAGCCGTTGAAGCGCACAAGTCTTCCAACGACAAAATCGCTTTGGAGATTCGTTATCACTGGATGATCGCGCTGGAGAAATCCGCTGTCGATGCCAAGGATGTCGAACGTGCCAAGGAAGCACAGAAGATCGCGTCCGAAATTCTTCAGACCGACATCAACTTCAAAGACATCCGCCAGCACATGGAACGCATTCGTGGCCTGGTCAAGGAACTTGCAGCGTCGTAATCTCCACTCGGTTGTTACAACATTTCAATTAACCACACAAACTCAGGTGCCATCGCATGCCCACGGTCGCCGTTATTCCTGCCCGTTATCAGTCCTCTCGTTTTCCCGGTAAACCCTTGGCGGACGAGACAGGTAAGCCACTGATTCAGCACGTTGTTGAACAGGTTCGTAAAGCACGCCTCATTGATCAGATCATTGTCGCGACTGATGACCAACGGATCTACGATGCCGTCGCTGCGTTCGGCGGTGAAGTGATGATGACCAGTACGGATCATCCCAACGGCACGTCGCGCATCGCGGAGGTCGCTGCCAATCTGCCTGCTGATGTTGACCTGATTGTCAACGTGCAAGGCGACGAGCCGGATATTGAGCCGGAAGTGATCGATCAACTTGTCGCCGGTTTGCGTGCCGATTCTGAAGCACCGATGGCAACCCTGGCCTCACCCTTTGCCGATGACGAAGATCCAGCCAATCCCAACATCGTCAAGCTTGTTGTCAGTCAGACCAATCGTGCTCTGTACTTCTCCCGCTCGCTTATTCCATACGATCGTGACGATAAAGGTTTTACTCCCCTGAAGCATCCGGGGCTCTATGCTTTCCGGCGTGCGTTTTTACTCAAGTATCCCAAGCTCACAGCCACACCGTTGGAACAACTTGAAAAGCTTGAGCAGCTTCGTGTTCTGGAGCATGGTTATCCCATTGCCATCGTCAAGACGGTCTGTCATCACCATGGCATTGACACCCCCGAACAGTATGCTGCCTTTGTCGCTCGTCATAAACAATGACAAGTTGGGTTGATGAACTCGGGGGGGGGGTGATCAAAATAACTTATATTTTAAGTGTTTTTCGTCTTTTGCGTGGTTCGTGACACATTGACGAACTCAGTGATTTTACTGATACTGACTGTTACCGTTAGGTAATGTGTGGTTTGTATTTTCACACCCGTTTGCATTCGACTTTCGCTGTACCTCATGTTGTCGGATGTTGAGTCTGGCATTGGCTCTGACCCGCACGTTCCCATGTGTGATGTCCTGCGTGCTGCAGTCATGGGACGAACAATTGAGATTGCATTCATGTTCGAATACCACACCGGAACCCGCCGTTCTTCGTTTGGTTTGAGACTTTTGTTTTGTCTTCTAACTGTCTTGGCCATGCTTCCAGCATCGGTCGCTTTTGCCGACGCCACTGATGATCTGATCAAGAAACAGATGGCCGAATTTGATCAGAAAGTCATGGATGGTAACCCGCAGGCCGCCATGGCCATCTTCCAGAAGATGCAGTCCAAATACCGCAACCACGCTTCGCTGCTTGCTTGGCAGGGGCGCGTCGCATTGATGCAGCGTAATGGGCCTGCTGCAATGGAAGCATTGAATCGCGCGCTGCAGCTTGAGCCGGATCATCCCATAGCCAACGCAGTGATGGCATCGCTTGAATTTCAAACCGGTAAGCAACCGCAGGCCATCCAGCGTATCGAAAAGGCGCTGGTAAAGAATCCTGATTCACCCGATCTGTTGCAACTCTCCGCCGAGTTGAAAATGCAGCAGATGCAAAGCCCTGAAGCACTGAAAATCTGGCAGAAGATTGCCGACAACAAAGACAACACCGACATGCAGCGCGCCAACGCTTATTCAAAAGTCGGTGAACTGCAGATGCAGGCCGGCCAACACGTCGCTGCCGCCGATGCATTGGGTAAAGCGCTGTCATACCGTTGGCATCCCAATGTCGCCATGGCACATATCCAGATGCTCCACAAGTCCGGCGCTGGTCAAGAGGCCGTCCAGGCCATCGCGGAATTCAAAAAGAAACTAGATGCCGATCCACGTCTCGCTCAGGTCAAAGCGCAAGCTCTAAAACAACTGCGTCCCATTGAAAGTGATCTGGTTTACTTCACCCTCGAAGCCGATCTCAAAGCCGAAAAATTCAATGCCTATCTTTTTGACTCCAAAGCCAAACGCGCCCGCAAAGCTTTGGAAGGCAAAACGGATGAGGCCAGCAAACAAAAATTGGCGATGGTTGATACGCTGATTCTTGATGGCATGATGCGTGACCTCAAGGAAACGCTCGGGAGAAAGAGCGTCAGTAGCTCGTGGATCAAGAAGAAAGCTGGGCAACTCAAAGAACAAGCTGCCAAGGTCTCCGGCGACAAAGCGTCAAATGCCATCGACTTTGCCAATCAAGCCATTGCTGATGTTGAAAGTAAGGACAACGCGCAAATCGAAAGTGCGTTGGCTTTGGCTAAATCTGGTTGGTCACTGCAGGACTTCGCATATCCCGATGATGATCAGAAGAAAGTCCTTCAAGGCAAGGGCTTGCCGATTCTCAAAGGTTCCTATGGCCCACTGGGGGAAGCCTTGGAGCAGTACTACTCTGCCAGGCAGTCACAACGTCAGGCACCCGCATACGAGGAACTTGCCAAGCAGTTCATTGACAACCCAACGGACGCTGCGATGCAAGCCCGGTTGGCCAACGCTTTTTATGAGCATGCCCGCAAGATCGACGCGACCGGCAATGACGGGTATAACAAGGTTTTGCCACCGATGATCTGGGCAAAGATTCCCGGGAAGACCACGTCACCCAACTGGGATAAAGCCATCCAGGAACGCTATGACAATGCCTATACGCTTTGGAATAACTACAAGGTCAACGATCGTCTTGAAGCCAGGCGATGGGATGATTTGATTGCCGGCTATGATCGGATCATTGAAGTTTATCCCCTGCATGGTGCGTTGATCGGCCGAGCAAAAGTGCATTATTACGCAGGCAATGACAAGCAGGCTTTCGAGGATATGGCCGCCTCCGTCGCTGTCAAAGCATGGGAGTATCGCCACACGTTTTACCGAACGACCTACCGCAACGCATGGGTCATCAATGGCGTGCAATCCGTTCTGGAACTCCATGACGTGTTGGCAGGCAAAGGTTCTGCCGCAAAGCCGTACCCGACTTTACCCACCGTTGAAATGACCAGGATCATTCGCGAGAAGAAGTGGGGCGATATGGGGCCTTATCTGCTCATGGAACACAACAAGGAATCCTTTGCCAAACGCTTGATTGATGACATGAAATTTGGCCCCAAGCTAAACCGTGTAGCAATACTCAACGCGCTGGCTAAGCAATGGACTGATGCGACCAAGGATCAGGCCAAGCGTGACAGGATTGTCGAGCAGGCCAAGGTGCTCAATTCCCAGGGACACCCGGCCTTTGGCTCTTTGGAAATCCAGAAAGACATGTCAGATGAGCAGAAAGTCAAAATCCTTGAAGGTATTGCGCGAAACACTGAACTCGGCGGTGCCTATGAACCATTCATTCATTACCTCCTGGCCTCAATCTACGAAAAACAGGGCGACATCGAGAAAGCCAAGTTCCAATACAACGCAGGGGCTGGTGGTTGGAATGCCGATCAACTCAAGGACAAGTTTCAGCTCGCTTGTGCCAAGAAGCGTGACCAGCTCGAAGGTGAAGTCGAGAGCAAAGAACTCTTTGATCGTTATGTTGCGCATCAGGAAGACTTCAAGAAACGATCAGCCGAATTCAAAAACGATACGCTGGAATTGTATCGCTGGGAATGCGTCATCAACCGCCTGCTGGCTTTGAAAGTCAAGACCATATGGGCTTTGCATAAGCGGCATACGATCCGAACGAAACTCAAATTTTACGAAGGTGCTGTCAAAGACCTCAGGTATGTCCAGGAACATGATGACACTGCCAAGCAGGATGTCATCGCAGCATTGCTCGGTTTTAACTACATGAAAATGGGCGACTATGAAAACGCCATTGCCGAATACTCCAAGGCCATCGGCTTGGGGTACAACAAGACATGGGCATACATCGACCGTGGCGAACTCTATCGTTCTGCAGGTAAAGCCAAAGAGGCAGTGGAGGACTTTAGCAAAGTATTGGAGATCGACCCGGATAACGACAAAGCACTTGAGGAACGTGCTGATTTGTATGAATGGTATCTCAAAGACAACAAGGCAGCCTTGGCGGACCTGGAGAAACAACGCCGTGTCCGAATCAGCAAACGGGCTAAACTCAAAACCAAGGATCCGTTGGCAACATACAAGCTCGATACCAATGTCATTGATTTTCGGATCGCCAATTTGAAGTCAAAAATTGCCAAAGGCAATCTGGATAAAATGTTTGGCAATTGAGTGATCTGTTCGTTTTCTTGAAGGAATTTTATGGTAAGTATGAAAAATTGTTTTGATGACACCGCAAAGTCAAGACCGTCTTTGTTGGCTGTGTTGATGGTTTGTTTTTTACTTGGTGTCGTGGGACAAACGGTCAATGCTTCGGACACAACCCGAAGAAGTCAGATCATCGAAAAGATCGATGCTATGGCAAAGCTGATCAAGCCTGATCCAGTCAAAGGTGCATATGAAAAAGAATTTGCTCTGCTGGATCAGATGCTCAAGTCGGATGTTTTGAATTACACGCAAATCCAGGGCACGATTACAAAACTGGACAAGTTCATTGATGATACAGCCGGCTTCAAAGACGAGCCCATGCATGCGCTGGATGTTCGGCGGATGCTGCTTGAAATTCAGCTGGTCAAGCATGGACGCGACAAAGGTGAAACAACGCTTTCCTGGCAAAAATCACGCATCACATTCACCGCCAAACAACTGCTCAAGAAACAACCCGCAAAATGGCCCGCT
>JBICHS010000549.1:0-8991 GCA_043101135.1 Phycisphaeraceae bacterium JB051 | reverse complement strand
AGATGCCTTCGACGATCAGGTGCTGAAGCACTGCCACATCAAGCTGACGCCAGGCTTCACTCATGTTGCCATGCGAGTCCTTGAGCGGGTCAGCATCAACCGTGGTGGCAATGTGCAGACCGGCTTTGGGATCGTAAAGCCCCATGGCATGCGGGCCGGCATCGGGGAGTGCGGCTTCGAGTTCAGCCATCGTGCCTTCGAAAGGTTTGATGACAAGTTTGCCTGCAGCAGCCTGAGCGAACTTCTCGAAGGTGTAGTCCTTCATGCTGCCGAGCACGCGATGCGTGGGGAGCACGATGCAACCGGGGTCACTGAGTCCCACGAGGACAAACAGACACTGGTTACCGGGGTGACCTTCGGGGAACGGGCCGACAGCTTCGCGGTAGTTCAGTGCTGTGCCGTAGCGGTGATGACCGTCAGCGATGAAGGTATCACAAGGGCCAAGCGCCTCTTGGAACTTGGATATATCTGAACCCTCTTCAAGTACCCACACTTCATGCAACACACCATCGTTATTGGTCGTTGCGGTGAAAGTTGGGTTGCCTTTGTCTGCCACTTCATCAAGCAGTGGCTGCACTTTGCCTGCTTGATCAGCAAACAAACCGAAGATCGGGGAGAGCTGAGCCTGGGTGGCTTTCATTAACTTTAGTCGATCTTCCTTGGGTGCAGAAAAAGTTTGTTCGTGCGGGAAGATGCCACCGTTGCCGTCGGAGCCGGGCCCAAAGTCCTGTAACTGGACGTTGGCAATGACGCCGCGACGCTTGTATTCGGTGCCTTTGACGGTGTAGGTCTGCTGGTAAACGTATATAGCCGGGGTGGTGCGTTTACGCAGATGCCCCTTTTCAATCCATTCGCTAAAGACCTCTGCAGCCTTGAGATAAGTCTCATCAGGACCAACCGTCTTCGGGGGCAGGTGAGGCAGGTCAACCGCGACGATGTTATGCGGGTTACGATCCAGCAACGTCTGCTTGGAACATTCGTCCAAAACGTCATACGGCGGCGCGATGACACTGGACAAATCTTTTAGTTCGTTGAAGTTATATTCAATCGCTGCAATGGGTGAAATCTTTGGCATGGCTTTTGCAAATCCTCTTTGGTCGGATGGCTAAACAGTCACAAGACCCAACAGGGTACCGACTGAACAAACTTTTTGAAAGTGAGCTGCAAGGATTGGGGCTCTTTTAGCGTTTAACAAACATGTGACCTGACGTCCTGAGAGTTGCGACTATGGGACATGGCTTAAACGTATGATTTGGACAAATGCTTGAACTGACACAAGCGATGGGTCCAGACAAACCAGCAAGGAGGTAGCGGATGACCCCTGCATTTGAAGAACAATATGTGCATAAGCCTGTTGGCAAAACGTCAAAAAACAGAAAATATCCACAAACCTTCGTTTCGGCCTTTGATTTTTCTTTCAACTGGCTAAGATTCCGCCTCGTTAAATTTTTAACGCACCCACATTGGATGAGGAGGTGTGATGTGTCGAACCTCATGGTTGAGGGTCAATTTGTTTCCCTGCAAAGCGCACAGCGTTTACTCGCTGACATGCGTAACCGTCAGCTCGAATGCGCAAGACAGGGCAAGATCAAACAGTCAGCAGACTATGCACTGAAGGCTCAGCGTCTGCGAAAGGCTATCGAACTGCGCCTGACACAAAAGGCATCCTGATACACATAAGCATTTGAACCGGTGGGGCCGGGGCAAATCATTTTTTTTCATTTGGTGGGTTCAAAAACTTCTTGAGATGACAATCCATAACACATCGCCCAACAGCACCTGGTGGTTCGTTGCAGCTAATTTGTTGCGTTTGAGACCCGGCCAAGATGGCCGGGCTATGTCAATATAGCCGAGCCATCTTGGCTCGGTTGCCTTGGGACGATACCCTTCAAAACAGATGCAATGGAACACTGGTTGGCGTGTATGGCTGTCACACGATCGTTGCAGGACGCATGGATATCAAATAGAGCCGTTCAAATCATGCTTCTTCATTGGGTCTCTGATTTCGTCAATCCCACGCAGGGACATGATGCACAGGGCAGCTGATGCAGGGTGCAGATGAATGGTTTGTATTGCTTTAGCTGCGACCACTGTGCGCCACTGAGACTGCGCAGCAGTTTACAACGGTGTGCGATCAATACAGCCATGTGTTTTACTTGCTGGCAGGATAACTGAAGCTATCCAGATCGATGTCCAGCTTCTTGATCTTGTATCGGATGATACGCGGCGTAATGCCCAACTGTCGCGCGGCGGCGGCGGCGTTGCCTTTACAGGTCTTCAGCGCATCACTGATCAGATCACGCTCCAACGCATCGACCTGAGCTTCAAACGTGCCCGTCTGCGCCTGCCCCGGGGCTTCGGGCATTTCCAATGTCGGTGGGAGATTGTGGGCACAGATCACCCCATCGTCAGCCAGCAGCACCGCATGCTCCACGCAGTTCTCAAGCTCACGCACATTCCCTGGCCAGTGATAGGACATCATCGCGTTGATCGCAGGCGTGCTGATTCGCTTAACCTGCTTGTCCATTTCCTTGGCATATGTCTGGGCAAAGTGATTGGCTAAGAGCAGAATGTCATCGCGACGCTCACGCAGCGGGGGCAACACGATCGGGAACACGTTAATGCGATAGTAAAAGTCCTGACGCATCTGCGAATTGGCAACCGCAGCTTCCAGGTCACGATTCGTTGCAGCAATGATCCGCACGTTGGCTTTGATCGTTTCGTTGGACCCCACACGCTCAAACTCACGTTCCTGAAGGACGCGCAGAATCTTGACCTGTAATGATGGGTAAAACTCGCCAATCTCGTCGAGGAACAATGTGCCACCTTCGGCTTCTTCAATGCGGCCGATACGTTGATTGATCGCACCGGTGAACGCACCAACTTCATGGCCGAAGAGTTCAGACTCAAGCAGATTCTCGGAAAGCTGCGCACAGTTCACGCGAACGAACGGCCCATTGGCGCGGGCCGAGGCATAGTGAATGGCGGTGGCAATGAGCTCTTTACCCGTGCCCGTCTCACCGCGAATGAGCACGGTGGTATCGCTTGCTGCAACACGTTTGATCTTGACGTAGACCTCGCGCATCAGCCGCGAATTGCCCACGATATTTTCAGGTCGGAATTTTTCTTCCAGTGCATCACGCAAACGAAGGTTCTCGTCCTGCAAGGCCTGCGCCTGTTCCTGTTTGAGACGTCGCGAACGCACGTCATAGCCGATCATGCTTGCCACGATCGTGAGGCAGCGTTCGGCTTCGTCAAGGAACTTGAGGGTTTCCTGGGTGATGTCCACCGCCAAGGTCCCCACCGGCGTGGAACCGACGGTGATCGGCACGCAGATGAAACTCACATCTTCCAGCGACTCACCGCTGCGATCATGAATGCGATCACAGAAGCGCGGCTCGTTGGCAATGCTCGGGACGATGATCGATTGGCCCGTGGTCATCACATAACCCGTGACACCTTCACCAGGCTTGTAAATGGCAGCAGTGTCACCAGAGCTATGATTGGCAGTGGCAGCGACAAACAGCTCGGTCTTGTCGCCGTCAAGCAGCATCACCGTGCCACGCTTCATCTTCAGACGATCTTCCAAAACCTTGAGGATTTCCGTCAAAGTTTGCTGTTGCCCGCTGCGTTCAGACAGAACGCGGGCAATGTCATAGAGCGCTTGCATCTCACCTTCACGGCGACGCTTCTGCTCGGCGCACATCATGGGGTCTGCTGCATTCATATGCAACTGGCAATCATCTGAACAGACCGTAGGCAACGGATTGTCGGTGTTTTTGGCCTCACGCATCGGCATACTCACAGCGTCGAGGGTCGTCCGGGTGACTCAAAGATGGGACTTTTGTGACGTTAATGTCGTTTTTAAAGAGGTTTACCTCTGTTATACCAATCGTCACGTCAACAATTCTCGTGCCATCAAGCGAGTCGGTACTTACGCTTGTGTAATTACCTGCAAAAACGATGCCGTAACCGAACGTTCAGGAGAAAAATGCAGCTCGCAGGCAAAGTCTTTTGATCTGGTGAGTTATGACATCGCACCCAAACCAACACCAGAAGGCGCAGCCCACGCAAATACAGCATGGGGGGCTTCAGACCCCATTCCTCCCCTGTCTGAATTCAAGTTCATTAAGCAGTTCAAATCATTAATCTTCATGCCGTCGTATTTTTCGTCATTCCCGCGAAGATGGGAATCCAGTGGCATTCTGTGTGAACTTGCAGCTTCCACTGGACTCCCGCCTTCCGGGGGCGCGGGAGTGACGGAAAGTGGAGATTCATTCTTTGAATTGCGCTAATCTCAATGATGAAGATGTGTCGACGACAACGCTCTGAACCGATCCGAATTGGGCATAGCCATCTGTGCCTGGCTCTGATCGGTCATCACGTCAGCATGCAGACTCAGCGCGGAGGCTTTGAACAGACACCACGTGCGGACCCCCTCCCGAAGATTGAATTCGGAGATGGCCTGCTGGGTGACTTCCACGAGGACACTGGCAGGTGTACCGTTCTCATTGACATCCACCACGCAAAAGTGCCGGTTGCCCTGCTCGATGACCTGACGAACCACGCCCGGTAAACGGTTCTGCATTGTAATGGTTTCAGCCGGCGACATCGCCAATGTGATATCACTGGGACGCAGTAAGCCATTGACACATTGGCCGACTGTTAACGTCTGGTCGATCACACCACGCACCGGATACCTTCGCGAATGGGGCTGCTGCCCACGGAATCGTGACACCGTCAAACCGGTTTGCAAATCCAAATCATCCACCACCAACGGCAGGACGTTAACCGGTTCGCTCAGATTCAGCCGACTGAATGTCCGCTCATCCTGCACCAGATCCATAAACCGACCTTGCGCGATCGCCTTTCCGTCACGCATCAGAAGCAAGTGATCCGTCAGGCTCAGCAGTTCACTGAGTTGGTGACTGACAATCATCATCGGGATGCGCGTCAGCTGCGACACCTGCTTAAGCAGTGGCAAAATCTGATCAATGAGCTTGGGATCAAGTCCCGCAGTCGGCTCATCAAGTAACAACAACTTGGGGAAACAAAGAATCGCCCGTGCAATGGCAACGCGCTTCTGCTCCCCACCAGAAAGCGTGCCGGCCTTGCGATCAAGCAGGTGATCGATTTTTAAGAACCGGGCAATCTCTTCGGGCGCAAACCGACGCGCACTGTTGGGCGTGAGTTTATAGCCATACGTGATGTTCTTGCGGACGGTCTTGCGTGGCCAGAGTCGGTTGTCCTGAAACACCACGGAAACCTGTCGTTTGTGCGGCGGGACAAACGTTCGCGACCAGGCATCACAGAGCGTCAACTCGTTGAGCTTGATTGAACCGGTGGTCGGTCGGACCATACCAGCAAGCAGGTCAATGAGTGTGCTCTTGCCACTACCCGATGGGCCGTAGACACCGAGCATACCGCTCGCCAGATCACACTGAACATCCAGCTCGAAGTTGCTGCGTAGCAGTTGGACATCAACATGCAGACTCATGATTGACTCCTTGCATGTTCGGTGCGCAGCGCACTGTCACGATATCGTCGGCTAAGCCATTCTGAGAAAAATACCGCAGAGAGCGAAAGAATGATCGAAGCGATCACCAGGCGATGTACCGACGCCTGGGCATCGGGCAACTGCATTGCGCGGAAGATGGCAAGCGGGAGGGTTCGGGTCTGCCCTTCAATGTTGCCAGCAAAGGTGATCGTCGCACCAAACTCACCGACACTACGTGCAAAGGCAAGGATCATGCCGGTGATCACCCCCGGAAGCGCAGCAGGTAATGTGATGGTTAACCAGACTCGCAGAGGTGAGGCACCACAAACCGACGCAGCCTGTTCCTGGCCCCGGTCCACCGTTTCAATGGCCAACCGCACCGCGCGAACCATCAACGGCAAAGCCATCACGGATGATGCCAAGACCGCAGCGATCCACGTGAACGCGATGGGAATACCAAGCGTGTTTTCGAAAAAGGAACCGATGTGACTTTGTCGCCCTGTGAGCATCAGTAAACCGTAGCCCACCACGACAGGCGGTAAAACCAGGGGTAAATGGATCGCTGCTTCAAGACAGGTTCGGCCGAAAAAACGCTTGCGAGCCAGTAACCACCCCAGAAAAACGCCGGGCACCAACAGCAACCCAACACAACATGCAGCAACGCGAAGCGTCAGCAGCACGGCAGCAGTGTCTTGAGTTGTCCATTGACTGAACATGGCGATTGTTCTTTCCAGTCATTGCAAGTTGGCTCGTGTCGATCCGGTTGTCCTGTTTAACGGATCACTTCAAATCCTGCATGCTCAAATACACTGCGTGCCTCGTCGGACTGTAAATACACAGCAAAGGCAGCGGCTTCGTTGGACGTCGCATTTGTCAAAGCCAACGGGTAACGCACAGGTTTATGCGAGCTCTGTGGTAGCGCGTAAACCACGCTGACTTTCTTGCTCGCAGCAGCATCCGTTGCATACACCAATCCCAACGATGCCTGCCCGGTTTCCACCAGCAGTAACGCACCGCGGACGTCCTTGGCGGGGACGACCTGCGAGACAATCTTATCCCAGAATCCCAGATTCGTTAAGGACGTCTTGCCATACATACCCGCAGGCACGTGATCCGGGTCGCCCATGGCCAACTTGTCTTTGAGATGATTCAGTGGCTCAAGATTCTGCCATGTTTGAAGCGAAGCAGAAGTCGGAGCAATGAGGACGATGCGGTTAGCCAGCAAATCCAAACGTGTTTGCGTCGCGATGAGATTGCGGTCCTGCAGGTAGTCCATCCA
Organism: Phycisphaeraceae bacterium JB051; assembly: GCA_043101135.1. Taxonomy (GTDB): domain Bacteria; phylum Planctomycetota; class Phycisphaerae; order Phycisphaerales; family Phycisphaeraceae; genus UBA7800. Next base: position 2,215 of record JBICHS010000549.1, on the reverse strand, counting down.
CTTGGTGTTGGCAGAGAGATACAGATCGGCCTTGGCACCCTGTTCGATCTGCCGAGCTAACGTGCTTGATGAGGCAAAGCTGGTCATGACCTTCACACCAGTCTGCTGCTGGTACATCATCGCCAACTGTTCAATGACATTGGTGGTACTCGCAGCTGCAAAAATCGTCAGTCGACGTTGAGCCTGCTGCGGGGCGGAGGCATTGGACTGATCGCAACCTGATACCGTCAAGCTCAGGGCGAACAAACCAATGATTAAATACAAAAAGCGTTTCATGATCCTATCAATTCTACGACATGTCCCGTGTTGGGCACGAATCGGTCATACAAGTCACATACTTCAAGACTCGTCAACCCCCGATTCAATTCCGAGGCAGCCTCACGAATCAGCGAAAGCAGTTCGATCAACTGCGTCTCACCCAATGCTTCACGCTTGGAGCTTGCGAGCACATGTTTGAGGGCAGCCGTCCCCGAATGCTTGCCGATGACATACTGGCGACTAAGGCCGAGCATGCCCGGTTCAAACGGTTCGTAGGCTGTCGTGTCACGAAGCATCGCATGCACATGAATCCCTGACTCATGGCTGAAAACACGCTCACCCACCACAGGTTGATTAACAGGAATCGGCCGACCACTGGCCTGTGAAACCAGCTTGCAGATTCCCGGCAGTTGATCCAAGTGATGCGGTGAACTCTGCGTATCACGGCGCAGTTGCAGACTCATGATCAACTGCTCTAACGCGACATTCCCCGCGCGTTCGCCCAGTCCAAGCACGGTGGTGTCTACGCTACTCACACCAGCTTCCAACGCCATGACACTGTTGGCCAGCGCCATGCCCAGATCGTTATGCATGTGAACACCGACGGTCATCTCACGTGCAGCGTCGACACAGTCGAAGCAAGCTTCGTAAGCAGCCATAGGATGCCAGACGCCCACGGTGTCTGCGATGCGTACACGATGAGCACCGACTGCCCGGACTTCTGCCACAAAGTGACGAAGATCTCGGGCATCGGCTCGCGAAGCGTCCTGTGCACCGACAGAAACATATTCAAAATGGGATAAAGCCCAGGGGACCAATTCATGAAGTTCGTCGTAGACCCAGGTCATGTCCTTGCCGATCGCGCGGAGATGAATCTGCGAAACAGGTAAGGAGAGATGGACAGATTTCACACCGGTGGACAAGGCCCATTGCATATCCTGTTTACGAGCGCGACACCAGGCAGTGAGACGGACAGGTAGATTCAGATCGACGATTTGAGCGATGGTTTGTCGCTCAGCCGGCCCCATCGCAGGCGTACCGACTTCGATTTCATCAACACCGACGGCAGCCAGCGCGGTGGCAATGGCAAATTTCTGATCCGGCGTGAAGGCAACCCCCGGAGCCTGCTCCCCATCGCGCAACGTCGTATCCACGATCCAGCAGTTGAGGTTGTCCTGACACATGAGTTTGATCCAAGAAAGAGGGACCAGGGACTTGGGACTAGGGTTAAAGTCAGAAATTTCAATTTAGCTTGTTTGAAATATCTAGTCCCTAGTCGCTAGTTCCTAAAAATCAAAAAACCACGGAGAACACAGAGATCACAATGCAGGCACATGAAGATCGAGTTGGTTATCCAGCCCTGTGTCCCCCGTGGTCAAAAAGCTTGTTACTCAGCGAGCAAGGCTTCGCAGGGAGCGTCTTCTTCCAACGCGTCGAGAATTTCGTCAATCTTGTCTTCGTCGACTTGCGGGTACCACCAGCCGTTGGGGTAAACCACCATCAGCGGGCCTTTGTCACAACGCTTAAAGCAGCTGGTCGTTGAGACCATCGCATCAAGCTCGCGGTCGATGACTTCGTTTTCAATGTACTGCGGCAGATCGGCAGCACCCTTCTTGTTGCAAACGCCCTTGGGTTCGCCCTGAGTGCGGTAGCTGTTGCAGATCATGATGTGATATTTGCAGGTTTCCATAACGTTTATCCTTATCAGTGAAGTTTAAAAAAAGTTTCACAATGACTGCGATACCACGTATCGCTGTTGTTTATTGTCTTAACCGCAACCTGTGCCCGTCCCGGTGCAGCCGCCGCAACCGACGCCGTCGTCGTCGCAGCCGGAACCGTTCTTGGTCACGCGGGAAGGCATGCGTGGTTTCTGTCCTTTGTAGACTGCATCAAGTGCTTCTTCGATGAGCCCTTCAGCAACGAGCACGCGGATGCCATGTTTAGCCAAAGCAACCTT
>JBICHS010000548.1:0-3012 GCA_043101135.1 Phycisphaeraceae bacterium JB051 | reverse complement strand
TGATGAGCTTGTCCGTCTGCTGCAATAGCTCGCGGATTTTACTCATGCTGATCCCCGGGTCCGTCGTCGGCATGTACAGCAGATCACCTTCCTCAAGCGGTGGCATGAACTCACTGCCCAACTGCTTATACGGGTAGATCGTCACCGCAATGAGCAATACGCCGCCAATCAACATCAGCCAGCGATACTGCATCGCGAAAATGAAAAATGGTTCGTATGCCTTTTGCAGAATCCGACTCACCGGGTTGTTGTGCTCTTCGTGAATCTTCTGTGGCAGTAAGATCAAGCCTGAAATCACCACCCAACCGATGCACAACCAAACACGATAATCACCCAAGGTCGGTAACGGCATCACCGCCAACACGATCGCAGGAATCAGCATCACCAAGCCGTAAACGGTATAACGCTTACCCCTGCTCCAGGACGCCGGTAGGACGCGGTCTGAAATCAGGTACACCATCAACACCGGGATGATCGTGATCGCCAATATCGCTGCTGCCGTCATCGCAAACGTCTTGGTAAAGGCCAACGGCCGGAACATGCGCCCGGACTGTTCACCAAGTACAAAAATCGGCAGGAAACTCACGGTGATAATCAGCAGGCTGAAAAACAAAGTCGGCCCGACTTCCGCTGCTGCATCACCAATCGCTTCCATCCGGCTGGTGTTTTTATCCCTGTTTTCAAGGTGTTTGTGCGCGTTCTCCACCATGACGATGCTGCTATCCACCATCACGCCAATGGAAATCGCAATCCCGCCAAGGCTCATGATGTTGGCATTGATGTCCAAAAGATACATCACGCCAATCGTCACCAGCACGCCGGTTGGCAACACGCAGGCAGCGACCAACGCGCTGCGAGCATGAAGCAAAAACAGCACGATCACCAAACCCACAACGATGATCTCTTCAAGCAGTGTGTGATACACCGTACCCACCGCGCGCTCGATCAAATCACTACGGTCATAAGCTACTTCAACGGATACGCCTGCTGGTAGTCCTGCCTGTAGCGAAAGCATTTTGGCTTTGACACGTTCGATGGTCTTCTGGGCATTCTCGCCGTAACGCATGATCACCACGCCGCCGACGGTTTCACCTTCACCGTTGGTTTCAGCAACACCACGGCGAATCTCCGGGCCGACTTGCAGTTGAGCCACATCGCTGAGGTAGATTGGCTTGCCTGCATCGTTGGCCCCGAGTGCGATCTGTGACAAGTCCGCGATGACCTGCGATGTTCGGCTACTCTGACTGTCTGCTGTGGAACCCAGATACCCAATGCCGCGGACCATGTATTCGGTTTCACTCATCTCAATGAGTTTGCCCCCGACATCCAGGTTGGCATTGCGGATCGCCATTTTAACCTTGTTTAAAGGGATATTCATCGCCAAAAGCTTGGCGGGGTCAACGACCACCTGATACTGCTTGACGAAGCCACCCACCGGGGCGACTTCACTCACGCCGTCCACAGCGGTCAGTTCATAACGCAGATACCAGTCCTGCAGCGAGCGCAGTTGAGCCAGATCAATCTGTGGCTCAACGAGCTCACTGTGATCCAATGGGCAATCATCACGGTCCGCAAAAGTCCGCTGATGCGTCAGGCGTTTTTGAATATCAACCGGCGCATCCTTGGGCTTGGCATACCACTTATCAGCCACGGGGTCATGCCAAAGTCCGTTTGGATGTGTCGGGCAGTACTTGCCTGTATGCAGTGTGTATTGATAGATCCAGCCCACTGCGGTGGCATCGGGGCCAAGCTGTGGTGTGACGGTATTGGGCAGTTGATTGGAGACAAAGTTGAGTTGTTCCAACACACGACTACGCGCCCAGTAAAGGTCGGTCCCGTCTTCAAAAATGATGTAGACGAAACTCGTGCCGAACATGGAATACCCACGAACGACCTTGGCTTGCGGGACCGCTAGCATGGCTGTGGTCAACGGGTAGGTCACCTGATCCTGGACAATGCGCGGCGCCTGCCCGGAGTACTCGGTGCGGATAATCACCTGCACGTCGGATAAGTCAGGGATAGCATCAATGGTGATGTGTCGCATGGACCAGACGCCCCCCAGCAGGGCAAAGCCCGTGAGCAGGACGACCATCATGCGATTGTTCACACACCAGCGAATCAATCGGGCAATCATTTTTCAGACTCCTTCTGGTCTGACTTGACCAACTGTTCCTTGATGCTGCCACATGCGAGCATGTAGGGCGCGTAGGGGTTGCGGACGTCTTTTTTGCCTTGTAACCAGTGCTTTTTGACCATCGGGCAATACGTCAGATACACATTGCGATCCGGCTTCAGATCATCCGGAAGCTGCTTGAGCATCACTGTCATCGCATCGGATAGTGGGGCGAAAGCTTCACGAAATGCTTTGATGTCGGTGGTCTTGATCGCTGCTGCATCAGAAACCGCCTTGACGGACTTGGCCAATTTTTCATCCACATGTTTGGCGAGCATGTCCGCAGCCATGTTCAATTTCTTGAGCGGCTTGGCAACGTCATCAAGCGTTTCAAGTGTGAGTTGATGTTGGATGGTCAGGTAGCTATCGGTGATGTTGGTGACGAGTGTTGCAGGATCATGCGACATGGCATGTTCTTTCTCCGCAGGTTGCGTGGTCGCTGCAGGCATCATCGAATCAGACACCGGCGTGACAGGCAGTGCGTCCTGCGTGTCAAAACATTTGAGCATGGAAGCACCGAAGTAGGGATTACGCACATCACCACTTGTCTGCATCCAGTGACTACCGCCCTGATCATCGCGGAACATCGGGCAATGCAATTGATCAAGCGTGCCTGCAAAGGTCGCGGGAACACCGGTGAGTTGAATCAGGGCAGCAAGGTTAATGCTGAGGATGGCAAAGTGTTGTCTCATAGCTGAGATCTCCTGTGTGTTTGTGATTTGAATGGCTGCAGTCTTGGCATCCATGATCTGCGGATGCTGATGCCAGAAGTGTTCCTGGCCTGCAATCGTCTGGGCGGTCAAGGTGTCAATCTGTTGAGCGATGGTCTTGGCATTTTC
>JBICHS010000547.1:0-3569 GCA_043101135.1 Phycisphaeraceae bacterium JB051 | reverse complement strand
GATCCAGGTTCAATACGTGGTGATTTGGCTGACAGGCTTCTTGTGTTAGATCTCAATCGAATTAATGACACAGATCGGTTAACTCGTGAAGAAGTGATGAGTTGTTACAACAGAAGAAAACCTCGTTTACTCGCAGGATTGCTTTCAACGGTTGCTCGCGTGTTGAAAATACTGCCAACAATCAAACTCAACATCAAACCACGTATGGCAGACTTTGCTCGAATACTCTTAGCGCTTGATCAGGCATGTCCTGAACTGACTGGTGGAAGGTCTTTGGAACTGTACATGAAACAGACTCAAAGAATTGCTAACGATGTGATTGATGGTGATCCTGTTGCATGTGCAATTGTTGAACTTATCGATGAATGCACTGAATGGGCGGGAACGGCGTCTGATCTATTGGATTCGCTAAATGCTGTTTTGACCTGTACAAACAATCGAACACCCCGCAACTGGCCTCAGAATCCACGTGCCATGACCAGCGCCCTACAGCGGATATTGCCTGTATTAAGGAAAGTTGGCATTGAAGCAGACCGTAAGCGGGCTGCCAACAACAATCGATCAAGAGTTTGGTCAATTAGAAAAGTTGAGGAATCAATCGTCCAGACCGTCCAGTACTGATCTCATAACAGTAAAAAATGATTGACTCTTAGATATTTATAGTAGATAATAAACAACTATGCATAAGAGAAAATCAATGACTCAGCTACTTCGTGAGGCAATGACAAGGCCTGGGGCACCATCTTTGTATGCCATTGCGAAAGAAACAGGCACGCAGAAAGCATCGCTCGGACGCTTCGTACGTGGTGAACAATCGCTCCGTCTAGATCTTGCTGACCGTATCGCTGAGTTTTTAGAAATTGAAAGCCGGTTTAAAGCCGACTGGAAGGATAATTCTTAATGGGACATGTCTACCGAGAAAAGTTTACCAAGCCAGTGCCGGCTGATGCAGAGATGTCCATTCGTAAGGGACAACGTGTAGCAAGTTGGCGCGATAAGCAAGGTCGCAAACGCACTGCTCCAGTCACTACCACTGCGAGTGGTGAGCGGATTGTCATGCAGGCAAAGACCTATACTGCTAAGTACCGTGATGGTGCAGGCATACTCTGTAAGGTTGCAACAGGTTGTACAACACAGGATGCTGCGCGTGCGGTGCTTGGAGAGTATGAGCGTCGCGCTGAGTTGGTTCGTTCTGGTGTGATGACTACTGAGCAGGATGCTGCTTCAGATCACATGAGTCGGTCATTATCTGATCATGTCTTGGCGTTTCGTGAATATCTTGAAGCAAAAGGTAGTCACCGCGATCGTATTCAGGCCGACTGTAATCGAGTTGATCGTGTTGCTGCAGACTTGAAGTGGCGTCGTTTGAGCGACATGAACGGTGAAGGTTTGACACGGTGGCTTGGCTTACAGCGGAGCAAGAAAACACTGACACCTGCAAACTCGAATTCATATCGTCAGTCGTTAGTTGGTTTCGCCAATTGGTGTAAACGAACAGGCCGTTTGGTTACCAGTCCATTTGAGCATGTTATGCCAGTGGATGCAGATCCAGAACGCAAGCCACGTGCTTTGACTACCGATGAGCTTTGCCGTTTGCTTCGTGTTGCGCTATTACGGCCATTGGCAGAATATGGACGTAAGACAATCAATCTGGATTCCAAAGACATGCCTTCGAATAAGCGAAGCCGGCGGACTTGGACCAAAGCGCCTTTGACCTATGACACGTTGGATGATGCTGTGTCACGTGCACGTGAGAGTTTAGCCAGTCAGCCGATGAGGATTGCAGAACTGGAAATGATCGGCCGTGAACGCGCTTTGATTTACAAGACACTTGTTTTGACTGGACTGCGCAAGGGAGAGCTGGCGTCGATCACAGTCGGACAGCTGGAAGTGTCAACGGTTGACACTTGCTTTGCCTATTTACGATTGAATGCAACTGATGAAAAGGCTGGACGTGGAGCTGATATCCCTTTGCGTGGTGACTTGGCTGATGACATCAGGCAGTGGCTTGCTGATCGTTTGGAAGTAATCAGGGGGCAGTCTCTGAGCATCAATAAACCTGTTGTCTCAGCATTGCCGCCTGACCTGCCTTTGTTCAATGTGCCCAGTAGTTTGTTACGTGTCCTGAATCGTGATCTTGAAGCTGCTGGCATACCCAAGAAAGACGAACGCGGTCGGACTGTGTGCCTGCATTCGATGCGTCATACCTTTGGAACGCATTTGAGTAAGGGTGGTGTTTCTCCAAGAACTGCACAAGCTGCGATGAGACATTCAAGCATTGATCTTACGATGAATACCTACACAGATCCTCGTTTGTTGGATGTCGCTTCAGCAGTGGAAGCTTTGCCTGCTTTGCCGTTGGATGGTTCAACAGGCAGGGAACAACAGAAAGCAACAGGGACCGATTCAGCATCATTTCCGCTTGTACCGCTGCTTGTACCGAAAACCGACAAGCGGTGCATATCCGTGTCAACCAATGACAAAACCCACCTTGACGGTGGGTGTGGTCAATCTGCCATAAGTTGTGAAGGTGACAACAATAGGGAATCATTGTCAATGGATGGCAAAATCGGGGCGACAGGATTTGAACCTGCGGCCTCTGCGTCCCGAACACAGCGCTCTACCAAGCTGAGCTACGCCCCGTGGTGCGAGTCGGGAATTATAACCTAATCCCAATTGTCTGTCCATCAACAAAACCGTAAAGGTGTTGCTGATTTTAAACTTGTGAAAAATCAGGGATTAAGGATCATAATCGGCTCGGATTGCTCGCCATACCAATTGGCGGCTGTTGCATACAGACGCATGTTGGGCTTCAATGATTCGCTGGTCAGCGTCATAGCCTTGGCATCTGTGGTGCTCAGCAGGTTGGCTGAGAGTTTGCGGATTTTCCAGTAGGTGTACCGCTGATACCGCCAATGGTCTTCGTCGGGCATGCTGTTGTCCAGGCCCCACATGGCTTTACCACCTGCGCGGATGGCTTGCATGCCGATGTAGGGGTCCATGTTGGATGGATGATGGCCGGTATTCTGGATGATGCCGATAAGGTGTGTTTCATCGAGTTGGCTGATGTCGAATTTATCGGGGACAGCAAAGATGCGAACGCTGTTGTGCTCGGGGGTCGTGAAGTCGGCTTTGATCGTATTGCCAACGCGTTTGACCAACGGAGCAGCGATTGTCGGATCGATGCGCCATTCAAGCCAGTGAGAGTCTTCAATGAGGCCGTACATATAACTTGAACGGGTGGGGTGTGGATCTTTGTCTTTGAGTTTCCACGTGCCATCGTCCTGGATGTTGTTATTGAGCAGGTAACCGTAAGCCGCTTTGATGGCCTCGTAGACTTTGGCTTTGCGTGCGTCATCCACTTCGGGATTCAGTGCAGCGATGCGCAGCAGGTAGATGGCATCCCATGTTGTGCCGAAGTCGCATTTGTGATCGTCTGCATCGGGGTTGGTGGTGTAGCGGTAGGCGCTGCGGTTCCAGGCAGCGAGTTTCCCGTCGTCGGTATGGGCTTGCATCATCAGCGTGGTATAGATGATGTTGTTGGCATGGGGGATGTACTTCAAGCCGAT
>JBICHS010000546.1:0-5921 GCA_043101135.1 Phycisphaeraceae bacterium JB051 | reverse complement strand
CTACGACGTGGCCAACGTTACCGGCACGATGATTCTCATACAAGACGATGTTGCCTACACGCACAGCGATGCTGTCCTGCGCATTGCCAGCCAACTCAACGCACCATGGAAATTCGCCAAGGTGTTCTTGATCATCCCCGCATGTATCCGCAACGCGATGTACCGCTTCGTCTCCGCCAACCGCAAACGCCTGCCCGGCAAAAAGTCTGCATGCATGATGCCCACGGATGATGTGCGTGTAAGGTTTGATATTGCTGATGAGGATTGGCGTTAATCAGCATAAAGGTGGATATCAAGAAATTTCTTGTAGTGAATGAAGTCTTTATCTGTTGTGTAGAGTTCCATCGTTTCCATGGTGCTGATGGCACAAATTAAAAAATCGACATGTGATCCCTGAATACCTTTGGATCGGCAGATATTAAAGAACTTGGCAGCGGTTTCGTAGTGTGCGGGGCTGATTGGGAAATCGATGAATGCAGCCAGATGATTTTTGAGCTGCTCAAATTGCCTTGGATCCACGATGCCACTTAGGATTTCCTGACGAATTGGCCCGAGTATGACAACTTGGTTATGTGTGATTAACTCCGTGAGTTTGGCTGCAATGTTTTGATCCGACTTTTTGCGGCGAAGGGCAGACGACCAGACGCACGTGTCGACAATCACGCTCATCGATTGCGTCCCTTCTTGTAGTTGTACTTGGGATCGATATCAACCTGGCCGAAAAGGCTGATCATTTCCATCTGTTTAAGATGCTGAATGTAGGTGGTTAACGCAGTGGTCACCGCTTCCTTTTTGGTCTTGTGCTTGCCGATTCGCACCGCTTCCAGAATCAATGAATCGTCAATCGCCAGGTTCGTTGCCATGGTCAGTCTCCTTGGTTACACATTATCTTACACATTGATTTGTGTGGTGGCAATAAAAAAATGTCGAGTGAGTTTTTTTTCAATACTGCAATTTTTTAAACAACACCGACTGAAACTCCCCACATTCCGGACATTGATTGTCGTGCATTCGTAAATCATATTGACACTTGATACACAGGCCTTTTTTGATCGGGCGCAATCGCCACCATGTATGTGCTTCAGCAATCACTGCGCCAATGAGCCAGGCGATGATATAGGCACCGATTGTGATTTGGGAAAGGTCGCCAAGTAGCATCCAATACACAGTCGACGGCTCAAAGGCTCTATTTTCCCGCATGATGGGATGATGACCGAAGGTGTTGGATAGCAATTCAAACATTGGAAGCCGTTGCTGATGCCAGACAAAATGAAACGCAATGCTTTGAAATGCGATGTGCGGCATGGCTAACCAGAACGTCCATTATTTGCGATAGCGTTTGGTGATGGCTTTCTTTTCAGCTTCTGTTGGTGATTCATAAGACATGGTTGATAACGCTTAAATTCAAAACGTCTTGCTTTGCGGGTAGTGATGTTTGATCAGATACCAACGCAGATAAATGATGACTGCCAGATTCACGCCTTTGGCAAGGATCAACCAGGACTGCACGACATACGCTTCACGGAAGTCTGACAGGCCGAAGGTCAGGAAGGCCAACGCGTAGAGCAACTCCAGTGATGTCCGACGGTGTTTGGCATACCGCACAAGCACGGCAACAGTGAACCCAACCCAGAAACAGCCTTCAACGAGATTAATCCAGTGATAGGGTTGGAGATACCAATCTTCCGAAAGTCCGCTGGAAGTGTTGCTCGGTGTGTATGTCCACCATGTGTGAAACCACAGATAATCAACAAGTCCCCGCATGGCGAGATTATACCTGTGGATGCACTTTTGAAATCAGCAATGTCACGATATTTTTGACCGATGGTCAAACCCCGCGTCGACACGACGCGTCTCGCCTGAGGCTTAGTGTGATGGGATGAGTCTGATGGGCGAGCCCCAGAAGTGAGACAGTAGGATCGGCGAGGCGAGCAGGATGGGGATTATAACTGAGATCAGTGTCAGCAGGATGGGCTGGATCGACCATGCGAAAAGGCTGTGCAGCATTGCGGGGATCAGGGCGCCTGCCAAGGTCAGTAGTGCTGTATAGCCGACGAAAAGATACATGCACGAGCGTGTACGGGCGCCCATCAGTTTTAGCGTGCCGATCGTCGGAGCAGCTTGCAGGTAAAACAGGCTGATGCACGTACACAGGATCAGGATGCCGATGGTTGAGACCAGGATGTTGATTGCTGGCAGTTGTTGATCAAGCAGTGGTAGGACGAAATGCTGCATCAGGCTCAACATCAGGGATACCACACCAAGCAAAATGCCTTTGTGCGATTGGATGTAGCGTTGGGTTAATGTTCGGAACATTTTCCAGCCCGATTTTTGATCAGTTGGGATTATGAATGTACATCGCTTTTTTCAATTAATCCTAAGCGAACAAGTCTTGCTTTGATGGCACCTTCTGTTCGACCATATCTTTGTGCGAGCAGGTGTATGGTCGGATCTTTTTCAAAAGCTTCAGAAAGATGTCGGTCATCGGACTCCGTCCAGGGTTTTCCGGCATTATTGGGACGTTCAGTGATCTGGGAACTGTCAAGTCGTTCCAAGACATTAAACAAGGCACGAATGATCTCCGGGTGATGATATACACTATCAGCAGGTAATGACTGCTCTGTTATTGGATTGAGTCCATCCGCCAGTTTACGAATGATTCTATTGGCTCGTTGTGCTTCCACGTTCAATCCCCGGCAATGAGATCAATAACGCACGAATATGCGAGAACATTGTTAATTTTACAGCATGTTTTATTGCTGTGCCTTTGATTATTCTGTTGAGTGTCGCTTCATTCAACTCACAGCAAAGCATTTCAATACGTCCGGATCACGCCGATGACGATGCCTTGGATTTTGACGTCGTCGACGATGATGGGTTCGTATTTGTCGTTGGCCGGCTGGAGGCGGTACTTGCCGTTCTTTTCCTTGTAGAACTTTTTCAAGGTGGCTTCGCCGGTGTCCAGCAGGGCGACGACGGTTTGGCCGTTGTAAGCGGTGTTGGTTTTGCGGATGACGACCATGTCACCGGTGCGGATCTGTTCGTCGATCATGGAATCGCCACGGACTTCCAGGACGTAGGTGTCCTTGCCGTTGCGGACGTCAAAGAGGTCTTCGAGATCAAGGTATTCCTTGTCTTCGATGGCTTCGATGGGGTTGCCTGCAGCGATGGTGCCGACCAGGGGCAGGCGGGTGTTGCGTTCTTCGTCGGGTGGCTGAAAGTCAGCATTAACTTCCAAAGAGCGAGCCTTGTTGGGTTGGCGAATAAGGACGCCTTTTTTGATGAGCGCTTCGACGTGTTCGAATACGGTAACCTTGCTGACGCTTAGTGCGTCGGCCAGCTCCTGCATCGTCGGCGAATAGCCCCTTGCTCGACGAGACTGGTGAATGCGACGGACGATGTCCAGTTGCTTGGGGGTCAGATTCGGTGAGTGTGGGGCTTTCATAGGTCACCTCCGGGGTGGATGAGGGATGAGTGGACGAAGTCGAGTTGGTCAAGTTGCGCAGTTGACGCAGATCCTCGAGCACATGCGCGATGGCACGCTGACGTTCGGTGTCCGCGATCGTTTGAATCGGGGCGTCCATGACGTCCGAAGCTTGCATGTCGGATGTGCTCTGAGCTAGTGGTGCTGCTGATGCTTCCGGGGCTTGCGGGGCCGGGTTCAAAGCGTTGCCAAGCATGTTCAGGACTTGCTTCTGCTGAGCGGGGTCTAGTTGCATCAACTGATCGATCATGGTTTTGGGCGAAGCGGCCTTGTGCATGACAGGGCGGCTGTAGGTCCCCGCATGGATCGGCTGCGACGGCTGGTAGCTGTCGGTCTGCCGAGAGACCGTAGGCTCGGGATGCACCGAGATGGTCTGTGGTGGACGTTTGCGGGGCTGCTGACGTTTTCTGGCGAACTGACCCGCGGAGCGATCCTCGCTTGTTGATTCGTTGGTGGGTGTCACCAAAGTCAGATTGCCATCCTTGGCATGATACTGAGTCGTGTAGTCGCCGCCGGGACCAAGTTGCAGGACTGGGATGGCCATGATGGTTTCGCCTCCAGGCAAAGTGCTCAAGCAGATGGGTCCTGAACATCAGGACTTCGTTCATCTGACGCGACTTTGGATCGACGATTTTCATGGTTACCCTTGAACTTTTTAAAGCGGTCTGTTCGGTATACGTTAACCTTATTTTCCCCAAACGTCAATAGTCACATGCAAACAAAGTCAAAATCGCCACTTACGGGTTATCTGACGCCGATTTTGGCGCTTTGTAAGGGTTTATATTATCGGTCATTACCATATCTAGGGGGTGCTAAAGAGAGTAAAACAATTTTTAGCGGCAGGTCTGGTATAGCCCTCATTTTTGTAAGGGTTTGCGTTGAGTTGAACAATAAGTTTGATTCGCATTGTTATGCGGACGATAGGACGTTTCAGCCTTATATCTCAGATTTTGTGAACCGCCAAGACGCCAAGGGCGCCAAGATCAGAGAGAAAAGCAGCAAGGCATTTTTTGCCACAGAGAATACAAAGTGCACAGAGATTGAATCTGATGGTTAAGGTCTAATTTCCTCTCCGTGTCCTCTGTGATCTCTGTGGTTAAGGTTGCTTTTCTTTGTCTTGAAAACTTGGCGTCCATTGCTTCTTGGCGGTTCAAATCTGCCCTGACCGAAAAACCATCATTACTCTTTAATTAAGTCCACTAGCCATGGAATCAATTTGTCTCTAACATGGTTGATTCGACATGACTCTACAATTTTGACACGCTTTTTTAGTGAAACGAGCTACCTCATGGCTAAAGCGAAACAACCCGAGCCGTTACTCCGTACACCTGAAGATCAGATGGGCGGTGTTGAACAATTCAAGCTGGAATCCAACGGTGCGGTCGGCAATCTGTATGCTGACCTGCGTGATACGTCTATGGACGGCGTCATCGAAGCCACCGAACAGATTGCCAAGAGCCACGGCATTTATCTTGAATACAATCGTGCGACGACCGGCAAGGAAAAAGACTGGATGTACATGATCCGCATCTCCGTTCCCGGTGGTGGTGGATTCGACTTACGCCAATGGAAAGTCATCGACGAAGTGGCCAACAAGTACACCGTCAATCCCGATGGTGCGACCTCCATTCGTCTGACCACCCGTCAGAACATTCAATTCCACTGGATCAAAAAGAAAGACATCGTGCCTCTGGTTCAGGACGTGGCACACAGTGGCTACTTCACGCTCAATGGCTGTGGTGACAATGCCCGTAACGTCATGGGCTGTCCGCTGTCGAAGTTCTCAAACGTATTCGATGCCAACGCATTGGCTCACGAATTCGGCACGTACTTCCGACTCCCCGCTGAAGCGCATATTCAGATTTTCGAGATCGACACCAGCCTGATCTCCACGCCTGAGAAACACTTCAAGTACGGCCCGCGGCTCTTGAACCGTAAGTTCAAAATTGGCATCGGTGCGGTTCATCAAAATGAAAACGGTGAATGGTACAACGACAACTGTGTCGAAATGCGCACCAACGACGTGGGCATTGCACCCATCATCGAGAACGGCAAAGTCGATCACATGATGATGTACATCGGTGGCGGTCAAGGTGAAAAAATGGGTAAACCCACCATGGCCTGCCTCGGTAAGCCGTTGGGCGTTGTTCATAAGGATCAAGTCCTCAAAGCCACCGAAGCGATCATGGCAACCCACCAGGAGTGGGGCGACCGCAAGAACCGTCAATGGGCACGTCTCAAATACGTCGTCCAGGCGCAAGGTGTCGCATGGTGGCAGCAGCAGGTCAAGGCTGCAGGCGTCAACCTCGCGGACCCCATTGAAAACTTCTACCCCGGCGAACGCTGCATGCATCACGGTTGGGCGCATCAGCCTTCCAACGATCTGTGGAGCTACGGTGCGTACATCGAAAGCGGTCGCTTGATGGATGGTCATGAA
>JBICHS010000545.1:0-5385 GCA_043101135.1 Phycisphaeraceae bacterium JB051 | reverse complement strand
TCTTCCGATCTGCTACCCGTCACTTTCATGGCAGCGAACTCCCTGAGATTCTTCTCATGCGAAACGCGGCCGGTGTTCAAATAAATTGGGCGTGGCAGATCGACCAAATCACGATTGCCATCCTCCGGCGGGTAAAACAATTGTCGATCCACGCCGCGTTTCCAGACATGCACATGCTTGAAACGTCGCTCCTCCAGTTCACCTTTGACCGACTCAGTTGGCACCAGCGTGGCCTGCGAGCCGTTGTGAAACCAGCGCATGAACTTGAACGTAATCGACTCGGGTATGCCGTAGTACACACGCAGGTAATGCGGGAAATGCGTGTGGTAACTGGTGGTGAATTTCAGCTTCGACTTCTGACAATACTTGCGGGCAACCAGCCCGACCGGGCCTTCGGTGGCAATGTGAATACACTGGGGCTCAAATTCACGCAGCAGTTGAATCGTGTATTTTTTCGGGCGAATCGCCAAACGAATCGCCGGGTATCCCGGGCAGGGAACCGTGCGAAAAAGCTTGGGGTGAATCACGAGCACATCATGGCCAAGCTGACGCAGCTTCCGCGTCACCGTATCCCATGTTCGAACCACACCATTGACCTGTGGATGCCAAGCATCCGTCACGAGAGCAATACGCATTTGGATTGTTCCTGTTTTATCACAACGATCAAAGGCAATTAACCACAGATGAACACGGATAAAGACAAGCAAATGATTGGTTTTGATCATCAGTGTTTATCTGTGTTCGCTTCCGGGGGCTGTGGTAAAAATGTCTTTAACGATATGCATGGATTGCCCTGTTATGCAGGGACAGATTGTTGATCTTGATTAGGGATGACGACCTGCGGCTTGGGTTGCTCAACAGGAGCTTCTGCCGGCTCATTGGCATCCCACAACGTGTCGAGCACGCTCTCCCATGAACTTTCTGATGCAGTCTTCAGTGCACGGGCTTTAAGGTCTTCGCGTTTCTGGCTGTCGGTTGCCAATGCCCACATCGCTTCAGCCAGGGCAATGGTGTTACGCGATTGATCCGAGAGATCGACGATCAAACCAGATTGGTTATGGCTGACGATCTCCTGTGGCCCGCCACGATCCGAGACGATGGCAGGCACGCCCGATGCATGCGCTTCGAGAACCACATTGCCAAAGGTGTCCGTGGTGGATGGGAAGACGAAGACATCGCTGGAGGCATAGGCCTTGGCGAGTTTCTTGCCTTTGATGAATCCTGTGAAGATCACCTGTGAGGTCTTCTTGAGCTTCTTGGAAAGCTTGGCATACAGCGGCCCGTCACCAACGATGGCAAGTTGCAACGACTCGTCACGATCAAGCAGATGTTTGAAGGCATCGACCAACAAGTCCACGTTCTTCTCACTGGAAACCCGGCCAACGTAGGTGAAGGTAAATGCCTGACGACCGCCGAATTTTTCCCAGAAGTCTTCTTCACGATTTTCAGGACTGAACCGCTGCGTCTCCACGCCACGATGCATCACGCGAATCTTGTACGGGTCAAAGCCATGTTCGATGAGATAGCGACGATAGAAATCACTGGGTGCAAGGATCACATCGCATTGCTCGTAGAACCAGCTCATGTACTTCCATGTCGCTGCTTCAAGGGCTTCGTCATCCGTCAGACATTTCACGTAATTGGGGAAGTCAGTGTGATAAATGCCCACGGTTTTAAGGTGCATCATCTTGGCAGCCATCATCGCAACCAAGCCCATCGGGCCAGGCGTTGAGATGATCAGTTCATCAAACTGCTTGCGTTCGATGTACTCAATGATTTCCAAAAACGGTGGGAAGGAAACCTGCTGCTGATCGTACTCAGGAACTTTGAATTGCCCAACCGGCTTGAAGTTCTTGACCGGGAAATCCACATCAGGCTTTTCGGGCACGCAGCTGAGCACGGTCAAACTGCGATCCTGATCGGCTGCGGTTTTGCAGAGCGTTTGAATCGTGCGCGTCACGCCGTTGACATCGTCAAAGGTATCCGTGACCCATGCCTTGCGGTTGGAGCGTTTGAGCAATGGGCGGGTGGCTTCAAAGTGATTAGCGATGACTTTGATGAACTTCTCATCTTTATGCTGTGTCTTGAAGGCTGCAAGATACGGGCTGATCGCAGCGGTGACGGGACCAAGTGCTGCAACGGTCTGCAGGGACTCAAGGAAGTCGCCCTTCTGAACACGTTTGACCAACTGCTTGATGAAGGTGTAACCAAGCTGCTGAGCGATTCTGCAAGAGGTCTCAAACGCGTTGGCCGCTTCGTGCTGCTGTGGGTGGTTACGGTCATGCCCAAACAGCGAAGTGAATTCGGAGACGAGCATGCGTTCGGTGGATGAAAGCTCCTTCATCTTCTTACGCCATATCCAGCCACCGACATAGCCCTTGAGCTTTTGGGTCTTGGTCATCTTGGGGGTCGGTTCGAGTAGACGCTTGAGCATTTCACCAAGCAGTGAGCCCTGGCCGTCCTTACCAGCTAGGCGATTTTTGTAGTAGTCATACGCGATGCTGTAAAAGCAGTGAGCCAGGTGAATGGAGTTACCACTGCGGCCACCGGGCTGGTGTTCACCACGTCGCATGTATTCGAGGAACTCATCGACGGATGCTGCCTGCGGGGTGACGGTGTGGCCGGAGCCAACGTAGAGCCCGGAATGGTCATCGCTACCACCGGTGAGCATTTTGCGATGCGGGTTAAGGCCGACCGGTTGGATGCCATGTTTATCCGCTAGGCGTTCGATCATCTCGAGGGTCAGCGAGGTCATAATCGCTTCGACCATTTTTGAAGCACGCGGATCACGTGTGCCGTTGATCAGTTCAAAGCGATTGAACATGACAAGTAATTTTTCGAACTGGTCCGTGGTGAGTTTTTCGTTGACCAGAAACAGCGGATGAGCCACGGAATAGACGATGTTGTTTTCGATGCAGTAATCGCGGAACTCGTAAATGTTCTCACGGTTGAGCTGGATATCACGGAACTGGGCTTCGGTGATGCCACAGACAAGGATGTGCATCTTCGCGCCGTTTTCCGGGAAGTAGGTTGTCACTTCGTTGGAGATAAACGTGTTGGGCAGGTGGGCGATTTCCAGTGCACCGTCGATCTTGTTGTGATCGGAAATGGTGACGAAACTCAACCCGCGAGCGATGGCCGTGTTGTAGACGTGCATCGGCTCGACGAAACATTCGGGCGAACCAATGCGACGCAGCAACCATTCACTGGGTCGGTCGGAGTGCTTGGAATGGACATGTAAATCCACGCGTGATGTAAACGGCATGCCGGCAGCCGAGGTCTCTGAATTCATGGTCTGATTCACTGTGTTTGCCCTCCGTGGCAGCGGGAGATTGCTCACAACTTTTCACAAACGCCTCCCGACTCCGGTCGTCCCTGGGTGCACCGGTTATTCGGACGCGTCTTAACAATGTGAGCATTTTCACAGTGTTGTGGCAGTAAATCGTTAGCGGCAGATTGGGACTTGATAAGGTTGCCGTGTGGTTTGTGTGTGCAAAGGGTTTGGGTTGTGTGAGGATGGCAAAGTGATGCATATTGGATGAACCACAGAGTCACAGAGACACAGAGGTTATAAAATCTCCCGGGCATCCATTTGCAAATTGCCAGTTACAGTTGAGTCGTTAAGATCAGCCGTATAAAGCGAAAGCAATACACCATTCAATCATTCCGGTGGACGATCCATGCACACGCGAGATTCAGACGATATTGAAGACGAACCCGTCAACGTCATGCCGTTTCGTGCGTGGACCGATGGCGTGATCATGCCCCTGATATGCGTCGTCTATGGCATCATCTGTATCGTCACGCAAAATGCGATCTGGCCCGTCGGTGATCGCTGGGACGATCAGGAAGTTCTGTTGATCGGTAAAGCTGCCATCTGCTTTGGTATCGGTTTGTTTGGACTTGCGAGCATCTTCTTTGGTGATCGATTTCTTGCCAACTTCCCCAAAGTCCATTGGCTTAGTGTCATCCTCACCCATATTGGAATCATCACGCTTTCAATCAGCCTTATCGGCGTCGTAATCTACGCGGTCGTCTTCGACATGTTCAGATAAACAAAAAACACCGCACGCCTCCCCCGAGAACGTGCGGTGTTTGTCTATGCAATGGGTGGTCAGTTAACTCAACAGGTGCCACCTCCCTCATGACTGAGGACTTCTCCTGAATCTGCATCGATTGTGATGGTGATCACAAGCCCCCCATAAGCAGCGGCCGGGCTCACGTATTGCACGACCCAATATTTCCTGTCCTGCGAGTCTGCACGTTGAGCGGTCATGTGCTCTTGGCTGACAGACAATTGATTGAAGTTGTAGATAAACTGCTGAGCAATTTTCAATGCCTGTTGCTCTGTGACTTCCTGGTGTGGTTGCGGTACATGCTGTTGACAACCAATCAGTGAGATCAGCAGCAAACAGATTATCGCTTTGAATGCCTTGTCCATTATGAGCCCTCATTACTTGGCGAATGTGTACTTCTTGTCCATAGCCTGCTGACGGATGCTTTTGAGGATGGCGGCTTCGAGGGTGTCTTCGGTCTT
The DNA here is from genome assembly GCA_043101135.1 of Phycisphaeraceae bacterium JB051. GTDB lineage: Bacteria > Planctomycetota > Phycisphaerae > Phycisphaerales > Phycisphaeraceae > UBA7800. The sequence continues at coordinate 848 of JBICHS010000545.1, read as the reverse complement.
CTCGCCTTTGCTTGCCTGATCGGCTAACCACTTGGCGCGCTGCTTGCCCAGCTCCTGAATGCGGTTTTGGATTTCGGTGCGTTTATCCGCTTGTTTTTTCACCTCTGCTTCGATTTCCTCCACGGGCTTATCCGCAAATGCCTTGGGCAATTGGTCTTTTTTCAATTTGCCCAGATCGACTTCCTTTTGCTTGTAAGCATCGACAAGGTCCCAGTCGGAGTTGGTGTAATTGCTTGATGATTTGGTCAGTGCACGTTGGGTGGCAACCTGCGGGGCAAGTGACATGGCATTGGCGTCCTGAGCCGTTTGACGTTCACGGCTGGCGACGGCTTTACGACCGCCGTAGACGATGTATGTGCTATTGAGTTCCTGATTGAGTTTGGCGATCTGGTCGTCCTGCGGTGCCTGCACGTAGACTATCTGACGATTCTGATCAATGCTCAGATAACAGCCACCAGTAAGGGTCGCACCATCCTGCCAACTGGTTGCAACACCGGTTTGACGCGGGCCACAGAAGATGGGGTTCACGAGAATGTTCTTCGCCATCGAAAGTTTGGATGCTTCACGGTAATCAACAGGGCCTTGGGTGAACGGTTCGTTACCGGCGATGTAGATGGTTTTAAGGTCGGCTTCGCTGCTGGACCATTCAAGGCCATTAAGTGCGTCCTGAATGACCATGCCACAGTATTCACTGCCACCGTTGGTGGTGAGTTCAAAGAGTTTTTCTGAGAGCTTGTCCAGATCAGTCGTGAACGGGAGGACCTGGCGGATATAGCCTTCGCCCTGTGAGAGACGGGAATTGCCATACTCGTAAAGCGCCACTTGGAGTAGCGGTTGGACTCCGCCGC
>JBICHS010000544.1:0-4375 GCA_043101135.1 Phycisphaeraceae bacterium JB051 | reverse complement strand
TGGGCGGCGTCTTTGGTGACAACAAGCATGGGCACTTCCTTGCCATCATGATCACCAAGCTCGAAGAGTATCTGGACATCTTCTACGAAAACGACTTTTACGATGTCACCATTTCCGCCAAGAGCACTGATCCAACACTGGTGATTGACGCTTACACGGAAATCTCCAAGCGTTTTGACCACCCGCTGCATTTGGGCGTGACCCATGCCGGCCCGCGTGAGACGGCCATGATTCGTTCGTGTGTCCCACTGGGCACCTTGCTTGCCAACGGCATTGGTGACACCGTGCGTATCAGCTACGCCTCCTCATCGGTGTATGAAGTCGAAGACGCCTTTGAGATGCTTTACTGTCTTGGCTTGCGTGAACGTAAGGGCGTGGATCTGATTGCCTGCCCGACGTGTGGGCGTATTCAGGTGGACCTGTTCACTTTGGTTCAGGACGTCCGCAAGAAGCTCAAGAGTGAGATCAAGCTGCCGATCAAGGTGGCTGTGATGGGCTGCATTGTCAATGGTCCAGGTGAAGCCGAGGGTGCCGACGTCGCCATTTTTGCCGGTGACCGCCGTGGGATCATTTATGTCCAAGGCAAGAAAGTTGCCAACGTTCCCGAGGAACAGATCATGGAAACGCTGCTTGCCGAGTGCAAGAAGTTCGAAGCCAAGGTCCAAGCCGGGGAAGCCAAGCTCGGTGAGAAGGTCGTTGAAATCGCACCGCCGGACCCCATCGGTGAACTGGGGAGCGGCTTTGACAAGATCGCTGCAGGCAATGTCGAGAAGGTCACCCCGCTGACCATTCGCGGCAACGGTTAACCTCACCTATTCCCGAATATACCAGCCCTGTCATGGCTTACACCGTCCCGTGCTATCACTGCGTCAACGCCATGCATACTAAAGTCATTGACATCCACTGACCGGCAGTTAACATGGTGTCAGGACGTTTTTTTATGGGTTACGGGCATTCGTCTGCTGATTCCAAAAGCACACCTTTCACGGATTCATACTGCCTGTAACTGAAGATGATCAGCAAGGGAAGAGAAGAGCCTTTGCCATTTCTCAGTTGTGTTAAATCATTGCAACTTTTCCGGGGTGGATACTGCGTACAGAGGTACGCCAGTGTCGTTGAATCTGTCATTTTTCACCGTCACACAACGGTGCAATCTCAGCGTTATCAATTCATGTCCACAGGAGACCAGTACCATGACAGAACCTTCACCGGGCACGCCCGAGAGTCGGGGGACACTTAATGCCATTGAGCATTCATTGGCAGATGCACACAAAAAACTCAGCAAGCTCTACGACATTCAGCGCGCTTCACGTGTCCAACTCATGCTGCTCATCGCGGCATTGATCGCTGTCATGTTGATCTTCGGGACCCAAATTTATTGGCGTGTCACCGAAAACTTCAACCGCTCTCTGGTCCAACAGCAACTCACCGAACGCCTGCCGATTCTCGGTCAGGATGTTGCCCAGAAGATCAACCCGGTCCTGCATGAAGTTGCTCCCGTTTATGCCAAACAGATGAAGGATCGTCTCATCGAGATTGCCCCGACGCTTCGTGATGATGCTGACGTGTTGCTCAAGGAATTGCCCAGACAGATCCACGATGATGTGATCTCGCAGATTAACGCATCGGTGACACGGGTCGCACAATCCATCCAGAAACAAACGCAAAAACAGTTCCCATATCTGAGCGATGATCGTGCCCATGGCATCATGCAACATCTCACCGATGCCCTTGATCGTGAGTCCAAAGCCGTCACCGCCAAGGCCGATGTCCTGTTCACCAACGAACTGCACAAGGTCTATAGTATTCTCGAAAAAATCGATGTCCCACCTGTGGACAAGAAGCGTCAGGAGCAGGTCGAACGTGAACTGATTCACCACCTGCTGATGTATGTTGACAGCCAACTTATGGCAGAGTCCACATCTGAATAACCCCGGTATTCACCTTTTTCACCTGATTCTCACACAGAAAGACATATCCATTATGAGCGATACAAAAACACTCGAACAACGCATGATTCGGCTTCAGGGCGCTTTGGATGAAGCCCTGAACTCAGCAGGAAAGCGTAAATCCAACTCATTGATCATCATGGTCATTGCCCTGATTGCCTTGTCGTTTTACCTGATGATCGCCTACTTCAAGGTCGCTGAGTTTGATGCCAAAACGGTGGTCTTGAGCCTTGAGAGTTACACCCGCCAGCAAATCGACGCATCACGCCCCGAACTCACCCGACAGCTCATTGCTTACGCTCCAAAGGCTACCGATCAACTTGAAGCCCTGATCCGTAAAGCCCCTGAAGAACTGACGATTCAACTGCGCAGCAGCATCCTGCAGATCGTCACCCAAGCCTTGCCGGACCTTGAAGCTCAATTGCATAAACAGGTCACGGCGGCCTTGGATGAAGCCTATGCAAGCATGCCCAAGGCAGAGAACGGGCAGGTTGACGAGGAAGTCTTCCGCAAAGCCATGGATGAAATGGCGATTGTTTACGGCCAAGAAGTCCAGAAAATGATTGATCAAGTCCACAAACTTTACGTCAAACGCTCCCATGAAATCCTGTCGGGTCTGGATCACATTGCCCGTGGGCAACAGTTGACACCCGCTCAAGCCCATTTGCGTGATGCCCTGGTGAGTTTCCTGCAACTCATGGAGCACTGGGAGCCCGCCCAGCCGAATCTGCCAACGGAATAAAACCCTGAACCGATCGGTTAAATCAGCACAGCCAATATTATTTGATTGGTCGTATCAAAATGTGCATGTTCGCGACAGGTTAATTATCCTGTGACTTTCAACGGAACAACGACCAACGTTCGTATTTAAAATCAATGAAACAAACGTGGAAATTCGGCAATAAACCTGTCATCGGACTCTCCGGTGGGATCGGGTCAGGCAAAAGCTTTGTCGCTCGACTCATGGCGCAGCAGGGCTGTGGCATTATTGATGCTGACGCGCTTTCACGTCAGGCCATGTCCGATCAGGGCATTATTGATCAGGTCCTTGAAGCATGGGGGCCCGGTGTTTTTGATAACCTGGGGAATTTGGACCGCAAGGCCCTGGCTCAGGTGGTCTTTTCCGATCCTGATGCACTCAAAAGACTCGAATCCATCGTCCATCCCTATGTCCACCGTCAACGTCAGGCCATGCGCCAGCGTCTGATGGCAGATAATACGGTGATCGCAATCGTTGAGGATTGTCCACTTTTATTCGAAGCCGGACTTGACTCTGAGGTGGATGTCACTATCTTTGTCGCCTCCACGGAAGAAATTCGACGCCAGCGTGTCCGAGAAAATCGGGGCTGGAGTGCCGAGGAATTGGCCCGTCGACAGAAAAATCAAATGGAACTTGACACCAAGGCAAATTGTGCCGATTATGTAGTTAACAACAATGGCGGGGAGAAAGATTGTTTCGATCAAATCCGCCTTGTTCTTTCCAGTATTCTCCAATCACCTGACACGAAGTCTGAGATCAGTACCTGATACCGCCTGACGCGTTTACCGAAAATACAGTTCAGATCGTCGGAGTAGTTGGAAAGCTTATCGCTTTTCCGGGATGGGTCATTCCTTCGTTGAAGGTTCCCAGTCCCACGAAGCAGTACAAGTTACATTGATTGGGGCTTGCCCCACAAAACTGTTTATACACGCACGGAAGCATCAGGGCGACCCACCGGGTTGAGCTTACGGAGAAGCATCGTTTGCCTCTTTCCTCATGGATCTCCCGCCACAATTAAAAAACCCTGTTTATAGGAGAGTCATTGGCAATGGCCAAGACCACCAAGAAAAAGAAAGTCAGCAAGAAGAAGGCGACGACCAAGAAGGCCAAAGCCGCTGCCGAAGCAAGCGAAGAGCTTTTCCAGGAAAAGCCTCAAGCCGAAGAAGCATTCAGTGCTGATGACGAACCCACCCCGGCCCCCGCTGCCAAGGAACCCGCCGACGAAGCGCCCGCACCCAAGTCTGAGTCCAATGAATCAGATGCGCCCGCCAAGCAGCCAGAGCCCAAGGCTCAAGCCGCCGAGTCCCAGGATAAGGGCCAGAATCAACCCTCACGTGACAATGACCAGCAACGTCAGCACTCCCGCCAGGACAATGACAATCGCGGCCGTCAGCAGAACAAGTTCAATAACAATAACCGCACCTACCGCAGCCGTCGTGGGAACAATAACAAGTTCAACAACCGCAACGGTGGTCAGAATTACAACCAGCAGGGCGGTAACAACGGCGGTAACTCGGGCGGCAACTCCGGGGGCAGCTACACCGGTGGCCAGCACCGTGAACGTCCCAACGAGTCTGACGCCAAGCTCGATGCCGAAACACAGGCCATATACGATCAAGCCAAGCAGTCCGATGTCTCCATTCGCGATCTGCAGAAAATGGAGATC
>JBICHS010000543.1:0-9939 GCA_043101135.1 Phycisphaeraceae bacterium JB051 | reverse complement strand
CGCGCTTCGGTGCATGGCCCGGTGCGCATCATGTTCCCGCTGATCAGTAATCTCATGGAGCTTCGTCAGGCCAAGATGATTTTGGCAGACGTCATGGAAGATCTCGATGAGCAGGCGATTGAGTATGCAACGGATATCCCCGTGGGCATGATGATTGAGGTGCCATCCGCTGCATTGCAGGCATCGGTCTTTGCCCAGGAAGCAGACTTCTTCTCCATCGGCACCAACGACTTGATTCAGTACACCGTCGCGGTTGACCGTGGTAATGAGCGCATCGCCAACCTTTATTCCGCAGCCCATCCCGCTGTGATCCAGCTCATTCGTGAAGTGGTTCGTGCTGCCAAGCGTGCGAACATTGACGTGTCACTTTGTGGTGAAATGGGTGGTGAGCCGGAGTACGTGATGCTGCTGCTGGGTATCGGTCTTCGTAAAATTTCCATCACCCCGCCTGCCATCCCTGAAGTCAAACAGATCGTCCGCAGCGTGTCGGTCGAGAAGTGTAAACGCGTGATGCGCAAGGTTGCAACGTTCGAAACCGAGCATCAGGTACTCAACTATCTCCGCGAAGAAATCCGCCGCGTGTTACCCAATGGGACGCTGGGTGGACGCTGATTAACCAGCAATATTAGTATTCAAACAAAAACACCGGCCACAATGACCGGTGTTTTTTCCATCCACGCTACCGTGTGGATGAGGGCAATATTCGTTTACCTGGCACGCAATTATTCGTACATCTTCATGGCATTCTCACGTGCCGCTTCGACCATGCCCTGGTAAGGCGTGTCGGTGATCGTCAGGAAACCAATCTGATGGTTTTCAGCATCAAGCGGGCGGCCGGAGGTCGGTTCGTCTAACAGTTGGAACCAATGGCAGCCAACAATCTGTGGGTTGTCGATGGCTGAGCGGACATAATCTTTGAAGGTGTCCACACGATCCTGTTGGCTTTGCACACGTACCAGGCCGGGCCCGAAGACACCGCGGTCGGTGGAGCCGAAGTGAAACTCACCGATGATCACCGGCTTGTCGATTGCCACTGGCGGCTTCCAGCCACGGACGTGGTTGCGGTACAGGTTAAAGGACACCACGTCTGCATACTTGGCAGCAACGCGGACGACCATGGGATTATGTTCAGCAAAGCGACAACCCAGGTAAAGCTTGTTAGGAGCGATTTCTTTGAGCACGCGCTTCACGGTGGAGAAGTACTTGTCGACGATGATTTCTGAGAAGTCCAGAAGATCCTGATGTGCTTCAGCCGTGTTGGGAACTTTCTTTGTACCCCGGATCGCTTCGAAGTTGTTGTAGTTGGTTTTCCATGCTCCGTTGAGTTTGGCGATACTGCCATAGCGTTTTTCGAGGAACTTGATCAACTCGGTGGTCGCAGCATTTTTCTTGTTGCCACTCAAAGCCAGTTCCGCCGGGGCGGTTTGGGTATGCCAGGAAATTTCGTTGTCCAGGAAGTAGCCAATGCACATGGGGTCATCAATGGTGCCTTTAAGCATGTTCGTGCCACGACGGCGGATGTCTTTTTCGAACATGGGATTGAACGGGTCGGGGATACGGTTGCGATATCCATGAGCCCAGGGGAGCTTAGGGGTGTTGATGTAGACCCAATGGGTGTAGGGCGTCTTGGTGTCCTTGAACAGGGCAGGATCAGACCAGTTGGCAATGGTGTTAATGCCCCAGTTCATCAGTCGCTTGGAGATCAGGTCATACCACTGCTTTTCCCAATCCGCACCGTACTTGCGTAGCAGGTTCGAGGAGTAAAAGCTGTATGCATTGAGTTGCTGATCCTTGTAATCACCACGACGGATGGGTTTGGTTTTTTCAAGGAACTGTTTGTAGGGTTCGTTTTCCCAGATCGGTTTTTCAAACCAGTTGTCACGGGACTCGACGATGGTTGAACCACCTGGGCGTACGCAGGTGATACCCATTGAGAAGTAGAGCGTGCCCTTGGGGGTGACGAGCCACCATTTACCATCATATTTTGCTGTATAAAAGTGACCGGTGGCTTTAAGCTTGGGGCCGTTCGCCCAGCCGCCGTACTCATCCCAGTTGGCAGGGCGGGGCATGTCGTTCATGGACTTGGCTTCGGCTTCACGGACGGCACGCAGATCACTTTCAGAGTGAATCTTGCCCGGCCAGTCAGCATGTTTGTATTGACCAAACTCATCGACATAGGGGAAGAACGGCTGGGGGATGGACAGGGATGCCGGATCGAATTTGCCGACGGCCTTGATGCTGTTGACGGCAAAGGTGTGGTCTTTGTGCGGGCGATTGAGGAAGATGTTTAGCCCAATGACTTTGGCCGGGTCGATCATGGCAATGTTCTTGCCCCACGGCGAATACTGCATGCCCTTGAGTTGGGCGCGGATGTCTTCAGCAAAGAGACGGTTGAACTTGATGAGCACGGTGCCTGTTTCACCTGGCGCGAGGGTGATGCCACCCGAGTTCATTTTGTCCTGGCCGGTTGCACCTTTGTTGTCCACGCGGATACCGATTTTCAAGCCTTGTTCATCAAGGTTGGTCAACACGACCTGGACACCTTCAAACGCTGAGAGATCCCATGGCTTACCTTTGGGGGCATTGATCAGCACCGCAGGGTAAGGGTTTTGCGTGTCGGTATTGACCTTGAGCAGGGATTTGCCATCATGCTTGATGACCTGGAACGTCGTGCCTTTCTTGGCATCGACAAGACTCATGTCCGGGTTGGCATCAAAGTCGATGATGGTCTGGTCAGCTGAGGCGATAGTGGTCAGCACCAGTAATAGTGCGATTGATTTAAGAAACTTCATGTTGGATGATTCCTTGTGGAAGGTGGGGATACAGTATTTCGATGGGCTTATTCGTAGACGGCCCAGAGATTGATTTTGCGAACCACATCTTCACGTGGCATTCGTTGCACATGGCCATCAAAGAACAACAGGTTGGCCGAATTATCATGCCGAAATGCAGTGGCATTCGTGGTGGACACTTCGCCAACGTAGAAGTCAGATTGGAACATGGTCAAGTTGCCTGCAACCGAATCTGCCATTCGAATTTTCTGGGATGGTGTTTTGACATTGGTCATGTTGTGTGCCGCCATTTTCCATTCCGGGTGATCGTTGTAATCATTGATGACGGTTTTGTTCGTGCTTGCGCTTTTATTCGTGGTGTCGATATTCTGGCCATACGCATCGCCTATGCGAAAGTACGTTTTGCCACCACCTGTTCTGGGGTTGGAAAGACAATATGCAGCATCGGGGCATATGTATTGTTGTTCGAAACTGAACCACTTTGACCCAGCTGAATCGAAACCGACATTCATACCATTACGCATTGCGCTGTTGTTAAACCAGTGAATTTCCTTTTCATCCTCAGGTGTCGAGGCCGAGGATGTCGACAATCCGTTATTGTTGCCATATGCCTTGTTCGGCAGGCACCAATCGTTGTAGTCAACGGTGTAAATCGCATCCACTGTGCCGAATTGTTTGAGTAATGTGGCACATTTGAGTGTGTTAGCTGCCTTGCGCGCTTTACCCAATGCCGGTAGCAGAATCGAGATCAACAAACTGATGATGCTGATGACGACCAATAATTCGATCAGGGTGAATGCGGTTTTGCGTGTGTTCGTGCGATGTGTCATCGTGGACGCTCCTGACGTTTTACTTTCGAGGAGAAGTGGTGGTCTGGCGTACGACCACTTCTGAAGGATACAATTCGTGAATGCCCTGTGAGGCAGTGGATGACTGATTCATAATGCGATTGTGCAAGAGATAGGCAGCGCGATAACCCATGTCTTCCAATGGATGCTGCATCGACGTGATTCTCGGACGAAGCACGCGACACAGATAAGAATCATCAACGGAAATCACGCTGATATCGCGTGGCACATCAATCCCAAGGTCCAGTAAATCCTGGATGAGATTCACAGCGGTCATGTCGTTGTAAGTGATAATGGCAGTCGGACGTTTCTCCGCAGGCAAGCTGGCAAGATACTGCGAAGCGCGGCAGGCAATCTGATCGCTGTGGTCGTGTTGATGCGGGATGCGATGATTCAGTTCACCAAGCAGCCAATCGTTTTGAACTTGCAAACCCTGACGCTTCATCGCATCCAGATAAGACTGGCGACGAATCTCCTGATCGGGAACCAGGCGATCGGTGTATTGGCCCAGATACGCAATTTTGGAATGACCCAGTGAAACCAAATGATCCAATGCCATGTGAATCGCACCGGCATTGTCGAAGGTCACAGCATCAATCTCAGGTTCAGGATTGGTGTAATCTACGCCCACGATCGGCACGCCGGTCTTGAGAAATCCGTCAAGCCAGTCGCAGCCACCATGAGCATGAACCAGAAACAAGCCGTCCACACGGCGCTGGTAAAGCTTCTCCGTGCAGTTCTCATGACGCAGCTCACCAAAGCGGTTGAACACCAGCAGGTCGTAGTCCAACTCCTGACAGGCTTTCTCAATTCCGCGAAAGATCACCGACTCATAATTCGAACCGATCGAACCCCAAGGCTGTGGGGGGATGTAAGCGCCCAGGGTCTGCGTCCGCTGACGAGCCAGCGATTGAGAGCTGAAGTTGGGGCGGTAACCCATCTGAGCTGCCACCTGCTGAATCTTCTCACGCATCGGCTGACTGACACCCGTGTTGCCCTTGGACCGGTTGAGCACCGTCGAGACCACCGCCTTGGAGCAACCGATCTGCTCGGCTATGTCTTTGAGTGTGACTTTCTTGGCAACCTGTGTCATGGGGCAATATCCAAAATTAACTCACCGGTTCATTAGGACGTTCATTGAAAACCGGTCATGCGGACATGAACCGGTTAGTTGAATCGTAGGCAGCGTATGCAAAACAGTCAAGCAACTCTGAGTAGAATTGCTTGACTGGATATGTTAACTATTTAATTTTAATGTTTTATGATTATTTGGCTTGCGGGTTGTATTCCACCTGGACAAAAAACACACGAGGGCGGTCTGTTTTGTTGTTCCATTGGTGAGCCAGCGATTTGGGTTCATCACGAATGGGGGCCAACAATTGTGTACCCGCATCGGTCTGCTTCAGTGATGGCATTAAATCGATCTTGTTGCCTTCCAGGTCAACCCGCCATGCGCCGGTGATTTGCCTGGCCAGCAGTTTGGGGTAGGTGATTTTGAGGTTGGGTGATCCGTGGTCCAGATGCATGGTATCGCCGTTGCCTTGCCAATCGGTGAATAGCTTGGCGGTGTTGTTGGCAGAAAGATGAACCACTTGAATCAGCCGATCACCAGCCCGGAATGACTCGATTCCGCTGAGACGTTCGTCAATCTCCTGCTGTCGGAGTTTGGGCTCGGTGATCACGTCGGGGTAGCGTTGGATCGGGCGATTGTCGAACAGGTCGCCCATGACCTTGAGCGTTGAACCGTTGCCGGTGAGTCGACTGCCTGCAAAGAGGCTATGCATGTGACCATAGGCTTTGGGGTCATCTGGTGACCATGAGGCAAACCAGAGCACTTTGAATTGATCCTGATCGACAGGATTCTGACGCAGCGCCCAATCCAGAATACGCGGGTAAGCATTGGCCAGGGCAACGGGGTTGGTGGTGAAACCAAATTCAGTTTGCCAGATGTAAGGATGCTTGATGCCACGTTTTTGTGCTTCACGATAGAGAAACGCATAGGCGGAGACCGGGAAGTAATGAACGTCAATGACGTCGATGGTCTTCCATGCATCGTATTGGTCCAGCAGTGAAACAAACTGTCCCAGACTCCCGCAGCAGGGCCAACCGCCGTACACAACTTTTCCGCCCAGTTCGTGAATGATTTCGGCAGCAGGCAAATGGACGCGCTTCATGTAACTGTCGAGCGTTCCTTCATAAAACCCGCTAGCAGGATGCGCTTCGTTCCAGATTTGAAAGTACTTGAGGTTATAGGGCGGGGCCATGAGCTTACTCACTGCACGCCGGACATAGTTTTGCCAGTCCGGGACATGTGACTCATCCATGGGGTACATACCGCGTTGCCCGACTTGTTTTTCTTCGATCAAGCTTAAGCTGCCATCACTGTTTTTCTTGCTGATCTTGCAAGTGTATTTCCCTTCACCGTTATGAAGATACTCGCGAACCTGGCCGTCACGTTCGAATGACCAATTTTGTTTTTCGGTCGACCATTTGGTGTTGTACGCGAGAATGGGTAAGCAGGTGATGTTATGAGCTTGGTTGTTCAGGACATGTTTTTGCGCCCAGTCGGTGAGTTTCTGATCATCCCATTGACCTTGCTGGGGCTCGATACGATTCCATGATAAATCATGTCGAACCCAGCCAATTGTTTTAGCTGCATAGTCATAATCATGTGCACCATTACACGCGCCGGAAAAGTTTCGGAAATAGATTTTGCCATCCGTCGATTCGGCCAATACCGGGCATGCCAAGGCGGCTAAAAGTAAGTATGTAATCACATTCAATCTGACAAAAAACATCGTCGACTCCATCTAAACTATTGGTATGTTATGCTAGGGTTTGTTTTATCTATTAACGGGTTACCATTTGATATTGCTGGGTAAACCCGATGCGATCTCATCGAGATTGAGCATGATGCCATGTCCGTCCAAAAACATCATGTTTGTTGAGGTTTTGTGACGACCGGATATTTCACTGGTGCTTTGGATGATAAATGAATACCCATCGTTGACACGCGAACTATCAGCCATCAGAACTTTTTGAGCGGGGATGTAATTGAGTTCGAAATAGGAACGCTTGGCGGCTTTGGCATGATTGTCATATGTAATTGCAGGATAGCCACTGAATCGCAGTCCAATACCTGTGCGCAGTGATGTGTTCCATGTCGTCATGGCAGGGCAGACCGCGATTTTGTTGTCTGCAATGTAGCCTTTGGTTTCAAGGATTTTATGCCAGGGGCGAACCCAGTAATAGGGCAGTGGTTCGCCAATGGGTGGGAAATATTCAAAATCATCAGCGTAACAATTCAATGCGATGCCTAGCTGCCGATGCGATGAGAGGCATTTGGTTTGTGTGGCCACCCGCTTGGCTTGGCCTAATGCAGGCAGGAGGATGGCAATGAGGATCGCAATGATACTGATGACAACCAGTAGCTCGATCAAGGTAAACGCTTTTTTGTTTTCAGTTCGTTGATGCATGTCTCGTTCTCCTGAGTTGAAAGAAAACGCTTGTTTTACGGGGTGATTTGTTTGATCGTGATGCTTAATGTCCGGGGAATCCACCAGTGAGCTCCGCCTTGGAAGGCAACGCAGAGATCATTGCCAGCCTCGACTTGCAAGGTGTGTTTGAATTGGTTTGTTTTTGTCGTCTTGGAATCAAAGAGTTGTTTTGTCTCTTGGGCGTTGATTCGGTACAGATCATTGTCCGTTGTGTGAAAAACCCGCAGACGACAGGAGTGCTCTGCATTGCCTTGAAGCTCTATGGCAATTTGGATGGTTCCTGCTTCCTTGGTGTCGATGGTATAGGCTTGGATCAAGGGGCGGTTGTCAGAACATATTTTGCCCTTATCGCCGACCCACCATGTGTTTTCCCGCTTCTTGTTATCGATCACCCATTTGTAGCTGAAACGATCAATCTCGGGATGGCCACGTTTTAGTGGGTAGGTCTGTTTGGTCTTTTCATGCCATTGGTGATAGGACCATTGGCCGGGTATCACCGGGCAGGATTCACCAGCATTTAAATCCGCCGTGTCGGGATTGCGGAAGTCTTTCATATTGTCTGTCTGTTGATATTGTTCCAACAGGCCGGCGTGTGCGACTTGGCATGGGAGGATCAATATGAATAGACAATAAAACAGCTTGAACACGATACGCTCCTGTTGTGCCTGAGAAAAATAGGTTTTGATATCAATGGGATTATTTCATCGTGACGTTTATTGAGGATTCATGGTTTAAACGTACTCCCGCTTTCTTGAAAGTCGGTACAATCAGCACGACATCATGTCCGACGTCTGCTGTGTTCCAACGTTCTTCCAGGCGGTTGATAATGGTTTGGCCGATGGTTTGTGAAGTCACACCAACGATGTTGAGGTCTTTGGCTAATTCGGTATCGATATCCGGGTTGTCCATGACGACTATTTCGATATCGTCATTCATACGAATACCAGCTTGTTCCAACGCTTCGAGTATGCCCACTGCACTGGCGTAGCTGAAGACAAGCATGCCGGTGAAGGGGAGTTTGCCGTGATGCGTTTGAATGAATTGTGCAAAGTATTCTCTTGCCGATTTGGTTGAGCATTCGCCCGGCTGGGTGGGGGCAAAGCAGATGGGATATTCAGGATCTTCAAGCCCCATGCTTCGACTTAGAGTCGAGCAGGTCTCCACGTGCATCGGCTGCATCAGTTTTCGGGGCTCGCCGCTGGCAAGTGTCACGCGTTGATGGCCACGTTCAGCCAGGTACTGCAGCCCCATGTAATACATCTGTGGCAGATTCGCACAGGTCGAATCAACATCGGTACTGCCCATGTTCATGCCTTCGACCACGATGTTCGCAGACAAGCTGCGCATAAATGCCAGCAGTTCTACAGAGCATCGGGCAGTCGGTTGCAACACATATGCGTCTGAGACAATCGCAGGGGCAAGTAAGTCGCGTATCTGTTCATAATCCGAATACGTCACCACCACAGGGCGATACGCATTGGCTTTGGCAGTGTTATAAATTGCACGTGTGAGTTCATCTCCACGACGACTTGGCCAATCACTGCGTAAAACAGTAATTGTCTTGGCCGTGTTTCTGGGGCTGTCCTGTTTGGCTTCGGTGACATACGTGCCGCGACCGACATAAGCCTTGACCAGACCCTCTTGCTCAAGCACTTGGATGGCTTGGCGGACCGTCACCTGGCTGGCGCCCAAGCTCTCGGAGAGTTCACGGATCGTCGGGATTTTGCCGCCCGGCCCATATGCCTTGATCTGCTTACGGATATTGGGCAGGATCGAGTCGAGAACTGGGGATCGGCTTGGTGTGCGTGTCATTGAACGTCCAAAACAAAACTTGTGTCTGTCAGATCATATCCACCCCAATTTCAATAGTCAACTAATTGGTTTTAAAAATGTGATAATTGATATGATTGTTTTATTTTGTAGTGGTGTTCAAGGTTGGTGATGGTGTAAATGTTCTTAAAATTTTATATTTTAAGTACTTATATTTTCTATGTCCTGTCTGGATGGCTGATTCATTGTTCGTTTGGTAGTACAGGCTGGAATCAATTACAGGCCAATGCGCTAATTGTTATTCATAGGCTTCGTCAGCCTGCCGCATCGTCATGCCGAAGAGCATCGCGTCATATGGTGGGTTGGCAGCGGAGTTGATCGTGATCCGTGTGATCTTGCGTTCGGGGTAGGGGTTGGTCCAACTGCTCACGTAAATCGTTGCGACTTCGCCGTGACCGTTGTTGGGGTTTTTCACGCGAAGCCCGACCTGGCTGTTGCGGCTTTGCGCGGACGCTGAGCGACAATCGTCGATGTCACGATTCATGAGCATGGGGATTTGCTGCGTTGTGCCGTTCTCGTATTCGACGTCGACACGGTAGACCACGCTGCCGGTGTTCTGGGCTTTGATCTTCCAGTTCTGACTGCTGGCGTGAGCGAAGTACAGATGGCTGGCATGGGCGCGATCAATCGGCAGGGACACGCTCATCGGCGTCTTGATCTGGAACTTGTCGATGGCGGTATCGAACATCACTTTCTGACCTTCGAGTTCACTGCCGATGCGTGCGTTAAACCGGAGCATGGTTTGCTGCTGCTGTGGCGTCTGAGCCAAGAGTCGGAAGGGGATGTCGTTGAGTGTGACCGTGCCCCGCGGAATGTTGGGGCCAAGGTATTTGCCAATGGACGTGTTGCACAGCTCGCTCAGATCCAGATGCGAATAATGGTTCTCACTGCTGCGACGCTGGACGCTCGTACCTTTGACGCTGATACCCAGATTCGTCCAGAACGTGGAGACAAAACGATCACGTTGATCCA
>JBICHS010000542.1:0-2846 GCA_043101135.1 Phycisphaeraceae bacterium JB051 | reverse complement strand
TTCATGATCGCAAAGTCATCGGGATCGAGCTTGCCGGGCTTTTTGAGTATGGCTTCGGGGGTGCCGATCTTGCCCACGTCATGTAGTAAGCCTGCAACGCGAAGTCGATCCAGAATCTCAAACGAAAGACCAAGGTAATAGCCGATCCCCTGGGCGATGTTGGCAACGTTCAGTGAATGTTCCTGCGTGCTTGGATCACGGGCATCCAACGCAGTGGAGAACGCGCGGACAAAGCTGGAGAACTGACGCTTCTGCTTTTCGTAAAGTTGGGCATTCTCCAAGCTGATGGCAACCTGCACCGCAATCGCTTCAAGCAGACTCAGATCCGTCTCATGGAAATGATTGGGCTCAGAGTGAAGCACCTGGATGACGCCGGTGACATTGTGAATGCCATGGAATACCGGGCAGACCATCATTGAACGAGGCACGTAGCCTGTGGATTTAGCGACGCGTTTGGCAAAGTTCGGGTCATTCTTCGTGTCATGAATCAGGCGGTTTTCATGGGTCTGAAACACCTGGCCCACCACGCCCTGATTGGCAGGCAGTCGCAGTTCCAAAGTCCGCTGCTTATCCAAGCCCTCAGCGACACGGGCGCAAAGTTGGTCCTGCTCCTGGTCATAAAGAAACAGGCTCGAACGCTGGGCACAGAACGTGTAAGTCACCTGCTTGAGAATCGCAGGAATGAGCTGGTTCATATCCATGATCGAACCCAGCGCGCGACTCACCTGCACCATCGCTTCGAGGTGACGTTGAGAATCCGTCTGAGGCGAGCTCAGCTCTTCGGTCAATCTGGAACCTATTGGTTTTTCACGCATGCGCAATGACTCCACCCCATATGTCGGATATATCCTGACGTGGTGTGGGTAAGACAGAGGTTAATTTGACCAATGTGTGATCAGACTGTGACGATTAGCGTGATGGTAGTAGTTGCATCAGTTCACGCGTGCAATGATGTAGACCATTTGCGTGTGATGCCCCCATTGATCATAGGTCAAAAGTAAATCGCCCATGCTCGGGTAGGTCGGTCGGGTCGCATCGTCACCGGGCTCAGCATCAAAGAGCCCGGGTTGGTTGGCATCGCGATACTCAGCTAATGTCGGACGCTCGACACGGCGGAGAATCAGTAAATGCGAGTTGGGCATGTCGACGGTGGATTTGACTTGATCAAACAGGGTGCCATCCCAGATTTTGTCCCGCGGTGATCGAACTTTCACACTCGTCTGTGGCAGGTAATGCTGGGGCGTGATATTCAACATCACCGAACCAAGCTTGGCCTGCTGGATTGCAAACATGAATCGAAACCAACCTTCATCCGTCGTGAATGAATGCGAAAGCTGATTGTCCGTCATGTCGATGGTGATACGCTTGGTGATCCGAGGCGTCGTGGAGATCGGCGTGCCGTCGTAGGCCATTTGCAGATTTGAACGCCAGATGTTCAGTGGATCGCCAACCTCCTTGGCAAATGCCTCAAACGCCTGCATCGGCAATAACTCATACCGCAAGCCATGCTGTTTGAGCATTTGCGTGGTTTGCCGATCTGTTGCAGGCTTGGCAAAACGCAGCGCGTGATTCAAATTCTTACGCATCTCAAAATCAAGACGACTCACCCGCAACACGACCTTCATCTGCCCGCGTGATTGATCCGGTGGCTTGGGCAAAGATGGCTCATAACGCGGGTCAGTGATCTTGGGCAGGTTCGGATCCTGAGGCAATTCACGACGCTGCGGGTAGCCATTGCGCGTGACCTGATGGGTCTTGTCACAGCCTGTGGCGAGTAACAGCAAACAACAGCACAGCAAAACCGTAACTGACATTGAACGCCGCATGTCACTGCGCAGTGAGTCCGCGCGAAGGATAGCGTTACCTGCACCAGATTGACATGTGATACATAGACAATCACGCGTCGATTGACGATGCGATTTACTTGTTGAGCAAAACGTCTTGCAGAACATCGAGTCCCTCGTCGAGTTCGGCTTCACTGATACAAAGCGGGGGGGCAATACGCAGGACATTATTCTGCGTACCGTTAAGCAATACACCGCGATCCAGGCACTTGTTCACCACTTCGGTGACGCTGGAATACCAGGTGTCGGCAGATTCAATGTCCAGTTCGACACCGATGAATAAACCCTTGCCACGGATGTCGGTGATGCCGGCATTTTCAAATTGGCTTAAGCGATCGCGGATGTACTGGTTCATCGCGTTGGCATGGTCGGTGAGGTTGTCACGTTCAATGACTTCAAACACCTTCGCTGCCACCGCCATGGCCAGGCAGTTACCACCCAGTGTCGTTGCGTGGACCACAGTACCCAGCGTGCGATAGTCAAAGTGTTTTGCAACACGTTCATGAGCACACATCACGCCGACCGCCAGCCCGCCGCCGACACCTTTAGCCAGTGTCATCATGTCCGGGGTAATGCCCCAGTGTTGATGAGCGAAATACTCGCCAGTACGACCGCAGCCGGTCCAGACTTCATCGCAGATCAGTAGCATGTCATGTTTGTCACACAACGCCCGCAGGTTCGGCAAGTAGTCATCCGCAGGCATGTTCACGCCGCCTTCACCCTGGATGGGTTCGACGATCACTGCCACCGTTTCTTCATCAATCGCCGCTTCGATGGCAGCAAGATCGTTGTAGGCAACATTGGTGTAACCGGGCACCATCGGGCCGAAGCCTTGACGGACTTTTTCCTGTCCGGTGGCGGGCATCGTGCCAAAGCTTCTACCGTGGAAACTCTTGGTGGCAGAGATGACTTTGTAACGTCCCTTGCCACTGGCCGACGGGTTGGCCTGGCCATACAGGCGTGCGAGTTTCAACGCTGCTTCATTGGCGTCAGATCGGAAGA
>JBICHS010000541.1:0-12615 GCA_043101135.1 Phycisphaeraceae bacterium JB051 | reverse complement strand
GTCACTCCCGCGCAGGCGGGAGTCCAGTGATATGTGCAAGCGTCAACTGTATGCCACTGGATTCTCGTCTGCGCGGGAATGACGATGTTCGATCTGTTTTCACGTTTAGGATTCCACAACACCCCAAAACAAAACCGCCTGTGATTTTGTGGATCACAGGCGGTTGTTGATTTTTTAGATGTTCTCAGCGGTTAAGCCGATTCTGATTCATCACGGGGTGATGGCAGCACCTTTGGGGCCGGCAAAGTGGAAGTAGTTGGCCATGTTGAATGTGCCGGGCTTCTGCGTCCAGTCGAAGCAACCCAGTTCGCTGATGAGCTTGCCTTCGTTGGCTGAGCGTCGGAAGGCGTCTTCGATGCCGGGGATGCACTTGACGGTTTTGCCGCCGGGCAGGTTCACGGTGCGAATCAGTTCCGCGGGGACGTTGGCCACTTCGGATGCTTCGGAGCATGCGTTGACGATGGCCACGGGCACGCGTGATGTTTCCAGTGTTGCAAGGCCGATCTGATCATCTTCCTGGCCGCGGACAAGCTTGCCGAAGCGTTCGATGAGGTGATGCCAGACAGGGCTCTCACCGGTGTTGCGTTCGGTGCGGATGATGCCCTTGTCGGTTTCGGTCTGGTAGTAGTTGACGGTGCGAACCAGCTTGCCCTTGGAGCCGTTGAACACGGTGTAGGGGTTGAAGGCTTCTTCGCAGGCGTGGGTCATGTTGATCAGGCAGGTGACGCCGGACTCAAGCGTGACGCGACAGCTGATGGTGTCGAAGTTTTCAATGTCGTTTGCACGATACAGCTCGGCTTCGACCTTCACCGGGGTTGCACTGGTGTTGAGGTCCGGGCCCAGCAGGAACATCATGATGTTGATGAAGTGAGACAGTGCGTTGTTGGCAGGTGAGTCCATGACCCAGATACCGTTACGCTGATACGCACCGGCCCAGGAGGCGCGGCCGTAGTATTCATTGTCGCGAGGCCAGCAGGCAAACAAGGTCACGTTTTCAATGTCACCAAATTCGCCATCCAGAATCCGACGCTTAAGAGGCATCGTTGAAGCACAGTACACGTCCTGATAGCCAATGGCGACCGGCAGGTTGTACTTGTCACGGGCAGCGATCATCGCATCAATGTCATCAATACAGCCGGCGACGGGCTTTTCGCACATGACCGCTTTGCCTGCTGCCAGCGCCTTTTCGGTGTACTCACGATGCAGGTCAATCGGAACCGGCAGCCAGACGGCTTCGAGGTCGTCCTGCTGGAGCAGTTCATCGTAGGATTCGAAAAGCTTCACGCCCTTGGCCGACAGCTCATCGCAGACCTTCTGGTGACGCGAGAGATCCGAGCTCATCGCGTAAGCCAGCTTGGCGGCATTGGTGCCGTTTTCGACATCTTTGTTAAAAAAGTTGAGATAGGTTTGGCCATAACCGCCTAAACCCACGGTAGCACTGACGACTGGTTTAAAATCTGCCATGATTTGCTCAAATTTCTAGAGATTGCGAAACATCAGTCTGCGTAGGGAACACAGAAAAAACCAATCTATCGTGATTACACCAAAGAGGCAACTTTGTCGGATGAGCCGAAGGGGGTAAAGCGAGAGCATGAAAATTGGGGGAAGGGACGAGGGACTAGGGACGAGGGACGAGTTCCAAGACATTCCTGATCGCGCGTTTGCCTTGCTTTTCCCTAGTCCCTAGTGGCTAGTCCCTAGTCCCTTAAAAAACAGACATCTCCCAATTAAGCCGACAGGGCCCCAAAGACCATTGACAATTGACGACTACGGAAATATCATTTAATCCGGATTAATGGATAATTGTATGGCCAAGACCACCACACAATCTCTGCCTTTGCTCGGCTGGATGGACAGCCTCGCCGATGCCACGCGCATCCGGCTGTTGCGTTTGCTTGAGCAGCAGGAACTCAACGTGATGGATCTCTGCGAAATCATGCAGCTGCCCCAATCCACCGTCAGCCGACACCTCAAAATTCTCAGCTCGCAGAACTGGTGTCACGCCCAAAGGCAGGGGACCAACAACCTCTATCGCATGTTGCTCGACGAACTCGATCCGACCATGCGCAAGCTCTGGTTACTCGCCCGTGAACAGACCGACGATTGGCCGGCACTGCATCAGGACGAACTGCGTCTCAAAGCCCGACTTCAGGCGCGACATGCTGATACACAAGCCTTCTTCGCCAACTCCGCCAACGATTGGGATCAACTCCGCCACGAGCTCTACGGCAACACGTTCGAGTCCATGGCACAAATCGCGTTGCTCCCATCCAACTGGACCGTCGCTGACCTTGGCTGCGGTACCGGGCATATCTGCTCGACCCTTGCCCAAACGGTGAAGCAGGTTATCGGCATCGACGAATCTCAAGCCATGCTCAAAGCTGCCAAGCAACGATTAGCAGGCTATGACAATGTCCAGCTTAAGCGCGGTGACCTGCTTGCCATCCCCATTGATGATCAGTCCTGTGATGCAGCATTACTTACGCTGGTCTTGACTTATCTCACCAAGCCCGCCGACGTCATCGCCCAGACCAAACGCATTCTCAAGCCCGGTGGCAAGGCGGTGATCGTCGACATTCTCCTGCATGACCAGGAGGACTTTCGTCGCAAGATGGGCCAGCAGAACATGGGTTACCAGACGGTCCAGATTCAAAAGATGATGCAGGCCGCCGGATTTGCCGACATACGACTTTTTGAGCTACCACCCGAACCTGACGCAAAGGGGCCAGCGTTGTTTTTGGCTACCGGTATCGTCCCGGGTTAATGCGTGATTCGATTGATCAACACAGTTACTTAAAACGGAAAATAAAACCGCTAAACATTAGGAGTCAACATGACTGCAACCACCACACTTGAATTCAAAGTCGCCCAGATGGACAACCCTGCCGAGTTCGCCAAGCTCGCCAAATGGGGTCGTAAGGAACTGCAACTCGCTGAGCAGGAAATGCCCGGCCTGATGGCTTGCCGTGAAGAGTTCGGCCCAAGCCAACCCCTTGCAGGTCTTCGCATCATGGGCTCACTGCACATGACCATTCAGACCGGCGTGCTCATCGAAACCCTTACCGCTTTGGGCGCAGATGTCCGCTGGTGTTCCTGCAATATTTTCAGCACGCAGGATCACGCCGCCGCCGCCATCGCGGTTGGCCCCAACGGCACCCCCGAAGCACCCGCCGGTATCCCCGTCTTCGCATGGAAGGGTGAAACCCTGGCTGAGTATTGGGAATGCACCGAAAAGGCATTGAACTTCGGTGACGGCAAAGGCCCTCAGCAAATCGTCGACGACGGTGGTGATGCAAGCATGCTCATTCACAAGGGTGTCGAATTCGAAGCTGCAGGCAGCGTCCCCGGCCCGGAAACCACCGACAATGTGGAATTCAAGGAAGTCCTCAAGCTCCTTGCCAAGACCATCGCTGAAGATGGCCAACGTTGGACCAAGGTTGCCAAGGAATGCGTCGGCGTCTCCGAAGAAACCACCACCGGCGTGCATCGTCTCTACGAAATGCAGAAGAACGGCACGCTGCTCTTCCCCGCCATCAACGTCAACGACTCGGTCACCAAGAGCAAGTTCGACAACCTCTACGGCTGTCGTCACTCCCTCATCGACGGTCTGAACCGTGCCACCGACGTGATGATGTCCGGCAAGGTTGCAGTCGTCTGTGGCTATGGCGATGTGGGTAAAGGCTGCTGCCAGTCGCTTAAGGGCCAGGGCGCCCGCGTGATTGTCACCGAAGTCGATCCCATCTGTGCCCTGCAGGCTGCCATGGAAGGTTACGAAGTGCTGCCCCTCGAAGACACGCTTAGCTACGCAGACATCTACGTCACCACGACGGGTAACTTCAACATCATCACCGCTGATCACATGTCCAAGATGAAGGACAAAGCCATCGTTGGCAACATCGGTCACTTCGACAACGAAATCGATATGGCTGGTCTTGAAAAGATCGCAGGTATCGAAAAGATCAACATCAAGCCGCAGTACGATGCCTGGAAGTTCCCCGATGGCCATGAAGTGCTCATCCTTGCTGAAGGTCGCCTGCTCAACCTCGGTTGTGCTACCGGTCACCCCAGCTTCGTGATGTCCGCAAGCTTCACCAACCAGACCATCGCCCAGATCGACCTTGCCCTCAACGGCACGGACAAGTCCCTCTCCGGCGTGACCTACGAAACCGGCAAGGTCTACACGTTGCCCAAGATCCTCGACGAAAAGGTCGCCCGTCTGCACCTGGACAAACTCGGCGTCAAACTCACCACCCTCAGCCAAAAGCAGGCCGACTACATCGGCGTCCCCGTCGAAGGCCCCTACAAACCCGAACACTACCGCTATTGATCCCACCCCGGACCCCCGAAAGTTTCCCCTGAGGAAATCACCGGCGAGATCCAATTGCACATTATAGCCCTGGGACTTCAATCCGGGGGACGCCTTGAAAAACCAAAGATCAAAAAACAAAGCCGATGCATCACACTCACGTGGTGCATCGGTTTTTTTATTCAGTATGAAGTATGCAACACGAAACGCATCGCATCAAAAGCCGTGACCCTCCCGGGTCGCGGGTTGCCTTGATGATGGTGTGACATTTAACCCGTGCCTCAGGAGAGACACGGCTTTTGTGTGTATTGGACTAAACTATTTTCAGGCGGATCAACTCACACACTGCGAATCACATCCACGATCCCCAGTACGCCCAGCAGGACACTGATGCAGCCGTTGACGGTGAAGAAGGCCATGTTGATTTTGCCGGTGTCCGGGTCGCGGACGAGCAGGTGTTCTGCGATGAGTAGCAGCGCAACGATACCGATGCCGAAGGAGAAGACCAGGCCAAGGTGATCGCTGCTACGCCAGAACAGATATAAGCACGTGAGGCAGATGGCGTGGAGGATGCGGCTGATCCACAGGGCTTTTTTCGTGCCCAAGGCTGAGGGGATGGAATGGATGCCGTGCTCGACGTCGGGCTCTTCATCCTGCAAGGCATAGATCACATCAAACCCTGCAACCCAGCAAAGCACCATACCCGCAAGCAGCCAAAGCGTTGGCTCTTTGATGTACCCAGGGTTGATGGCAATGCCTGCTGCCAATGGACTGATCGCCAACGCCGAGCCCAGGAAAATGTGACAGAACGCGGTGAACCGTTTCATGAAGCTATACGCTGAGAGCCAGATCAACACGATGGGGCTGAGCACGAGAGGCCAGAAATTATCTCGGAAAAACCAGAACCCGCTGGCACTGAGCACAAAACAAACGCTGCACAGAATTGTCACCAGCATCACATAGCTGAAACTGAGTCGACCACTGGGAATCGCCCGGCCTTTGGTGCGTGGATTGAGGATGTCGATCTTGTGGTCGGCAAGCCGATTGATGGTCATGGCAACGGTGCGTGCGAAAAACATGCACAGCAAAATCAAAAGCAAACTCACCCAGTCTTCATGCAGCAATTGCCCATTGGCTGCTGCTGCAAGATAAGCGCCCAATACGGCAAACGGCAGGGCGAAGACGGAGTGACTGAGCTTGATGTCACTTGCCAAAGTCAAAAGTCTGGATGGGGCGGCGGGTTGGTCGGCTGCAGTATTCAAGACGGGGTTTCTTCCTTCCAGCGTTGACCGAGTGTGTGTTCGACTTCCAGTAAATCCAAAAGTCGCGCAACCACAAAGTCAACGATGTCATCAAGGGATTGAGGCATGAGGTAAAAACCCGGATTCGCAGGCGCGATGATCGCACCAGCTTCTGTTGCAGCTTGCATGTTACGAATGTCCACCAGCGACAGCGGCATCTCACGGTGAAGCAGAATCAAGCGACGGCGTTCCTTGAGTACCACCTGTGCAGCGCGATGCATCAGATTGTTCGACGAACCAGTCGCAACGGCGGATAGTGAATTACTCGAACACGGGCAGATCACCATCCCCTTGGTCTGGAACGACCCGCTGGCAATGGAGGCTCCGACATCGCGGTATTGATGCAGCGTAATGCCATGGACATCTTCGTCGCCTGCAAGCTGTTCAAGGTCCAGTGACTCATATCCCAGCTCATCATGAAGTAGACGTTGGCCCAGTGGTGAGACCACAAGATGGACCTGCGTTCCCGCTTTGAGCAGACAGCGAACCAGCCGTTGCGAGTAAAGCGCGCCACTGGCGCCGCTGATCCCGACGATGATGCGATTGGGTTGAGCCATTGGGATATTGTAGCGTAAGTGCCAGGAATTTTTACCACCCAGACACTGAAGTTTCAGAGATTCGAGCCATGGTAAGCAAAGCCATTTCTCACGCCCGCTTCGCTCAAGACGCAAAGCCGCGAAGCTTGTGACAAATCGATCTTGGCGTCTTTGCGTCTCTGCGTGAGGCAATGGTTCGGTATCAGGTCGATGTGTTCACGGTGGTGAAAATGCCTTGATCATTGCATTGCATCAATCCATACAATCCCACTCACATCAGACATGCGTACCTCATAATCAAAACATCACACTTGACAAGTTTGGTGCAGGTCGTAATACTTGTCCCCGCTATGAAGAACAGCACCTACGGCTTTTTTGGTTATTTCTGGTTTACCAGCGGACATACCGCGAGGGGCTCGTTCTAAATCAATAAAGCATTGAACCAAGAATCTGACCCCGACGCGGTAACCGTCGGGGTTTTTTGTTTTATACGGCAATTGAAATCCGCCACCGTTTGAAAACACCGACTTAGGAGACAAGTCATGATCGTAGTCATGAAAGCCACCGCGACCAAGGATCAGATCAACCACGTGAAGGAGTTGATCCGAGAAATGGGACTTACAGACCATCCTATCCAAGGTAGTGAACTGACCGTTGTTGCCGTGATTGGCGATGATCGCAAGAAAGACAGCACGGTTCTTGAGAACCTGCCCGGCGTGGACCGCGTCGTGCCGATTCTCGCACCGTATAAACTCTCAGCTGTTGAAACCAAGCCCGAACGCTCGGTGATTCGCATCAGTGACGAATGTGTCATAGGTGGTGAACATGTGCCGGTGATTGCAGGTCCGTGTTCGGTTGAAAGCGAAGAACAGATCCTCACCAGCGCCAAGGCCGTCCGTGCCGCTGGCGGTCACGCTCTGCGTGGTGGTGCGTTCAAGCCGCGTACCAATCCCTACAGCTTCCAGGGCTATGGCGTTGACGGCTTGAAGATGCTCGCTGCGGCCCGTGATGCAACCGGTTTGGCCATCGTCACCGAAGTGCTCTCCGTCGATGACGTGGACGTGGTCAGCGAATATGCCGACTGTCTGCAGATCGGTACGCGTAACGCTGCAAACTACAAACTCCTCGAAGCCGTTGGCAAGCAGCCCAAGCCCGTGCTGCTTAAGCGTGGCATGGCCATGACCATCGACGAACTGCTTCAGGCTGCTGAGTACATTCTTTCCAACGGCAATCAAAACGTCATTCTCTGCGAACGTGGTATCCGCACGTTTGAAGACCACACGCGTAACACCCTGAGCTTGTCAGCGATTCCTGAATTGCATCAGCGATCACACCTGCCGATCGTCAGCGATCCGTCGCATGGCACAGGTCACGCCCGTCTGGTTGCGGATATGGCTCGCGCTTCGGTGGCTGCCGGCTGTGACGCTTTGGCTATTGAAATGCACCCGGACCCCGAACACGCATGGACCGACGGTGCCCAGTCGATCACCCCTGAAGCACTCAACGACATTATCAAGACCTGCTCACGCGTTGCTGCAGCGATTGATCGTTCGATGTGAACGATTGGGTTATAATCCAACATTGAAAATAAAGACCGCTTGTCGCTAAAACGCAGGCGGTTTTTTACAATACGAAATCTGTCAACGAACATAAAAATCAAGAAGGGCTCGCACATGTCACAACTCGTCATCACCGCAGTGGGATCGGACCGCCCGGGTCTGGTCGATGCATTCACCGGCTATTTGCATGATGCGGGAGCCAACATCGCTGACTCACGCATGATTAACCTGCGGGGGCAATTTGCGATTTTGATTCTCGTCGAAGCAGATGATGAGGACGTGATCCGCAAGATTGCCAACGACGCGGTTGATGCGGGCAATGAAGTTGGTTTGGAAGTCCGTGTTGCAGGTGATCGAAAGATCGAAGCCCGCATGCAGGGCCAGCCTTACCGCGTGAAGGTGTTTGCGATGGACCAGCCGGGTATTGTGCACCGTGTGACGCATTTGCTGCATCAGAACAAGGTCAACATCGAAGAATTGCAAACCACGCTCAGCGCGGGCTCCTATTCGGGGACGCCGCTGTTCACCATGAACATGCTCATCACGATTCCTCGTGACGTGGCTGTGAAGCTGGTACGCGAGGAGTTGGAAAAACTCTGTGATGAACTGAACTGCGATGTGGATGTGGACGCAGCGGTGTGATCGTTGGTTTTGAAGATTGAAATTAAAAACGCGCTTTGACCGTTTGCGGTTGAGCGTGTTTTTTTTTGTTCGTGAAGTGGAGGTACAAATGCAAACGCAAACACTGGCGATGTGGTGTGGCAATTCCCTCGCAGTGACTACTATGTGTTAGGAAGACCAGTCCTTCCTCTGTCACTCCCGCGTAGGCGGGAGTCCAGTGAGACCTGCAAGCGTCAACAGAATGCCACAGGATTCCCGCCTGCGCGGGAATGACGAAATCGAAGGCATCCTTGAATGGATAGGTGGTAAGCGTAAGTCGCGTTATGTCACAAGCGGTATATGGTTCGTGTCAAAATCCAACACCGTCGGCGCCACGAAGGGCAATCCGAAATTAAAACAACCGTTGGCGGTATTGCAGGGGGCTTTGGCCGGTGATGCGTTTGAATTGGACGCCCAGATCGCCGGTGTTGTCGTAGCCGAGTTTGTGGGCGATGTCTTCGAGGCTGATGCTGTAGTCACCGAGCATGCTGATGGCACGGTCGATGCGCAGGCGTTGCTGGTATTCGACGAGTTCCATGCCGGTGCGTTTGGAGAAGGTGATGCGCAGTTGGCTTGAGGGGATGTTACTGAGTTTTGCCAGCTCTTCGATCTTGATGGGCTGATCCAGATGATCCATCAGATAGTTGCGACAGATCGGCAGTAAATCATCTTCCCGCGCCGGTTGATGCGTCAGTTCCATGATCAATTGCTGAGCGGATAACGCAGACCAGGGCAGCGCATCATCGGGACTGTTGCGCAGCGCATGCGTGATTTGATCGAAGGTTTCGACCAGTGGCAGTTGCACACCCACGTGCATGACAAAACGGTCGTGGTTAATGATGCGGGTTTTGATCAGTTGGTCTGCAAAGTCCGCATCCAGTCCCAATCGCACGCAGGCCCAGCCGGAGTTCTCGTCGGGCATGAGGCGGTAGCGTGTTCCAGCGGGAATTTGCAGAACATCGCCTGCCTGAATGGTGATGCGTTGGCCGTTGGGATGCAGTTGATAGACGGCTTGGCCTTCAAGGACATAGAGCAGTTGCCATTGGATGAGTTCGACATAACCGTCTTGAGGCTTTTCCATGTGATCCGCGGTTTGGAAGCCACAGAAGATCACCACGGACTGGCCAGTGAGACTCACACTGCGATAAGCAATGTCATCGCGTAGGAATCGTGCGGGGATCAGGACCAGTTCATCGCTCATGTGCGAACTTTCTCATCAGGTTTACGCTGTCTGTGTAGCAGGTTGCCTGGATAAAAACTTGTGCGTCATTCTCAGGAGCATGTCACGATCGACAGGCTTGGTGAGTAGTGCACTGCAACCGGCAGCAAGACATTTTTCCCGATCATTGGAGGCATTGGCTGAGAGCAGCAGGATCGGTTGGGCGAAGCCTTGCTCGCGCAACCTGGTCACTGCGGTAATGCCATCCATCACGGGCATACAACGGTCAACGATGAGCATATCATATGGGCGGCCGGTCTTCCATGCTGCCAGGGCGATTTCCATCCCGACTTTCCCGTTGTCCGCCAGGTCGACTTTCGCGCCGACCTTGTGCATGATTTTCTGCATCAGCTTTTGCATCTCATATTGATCTTCAACATAGAGAATACGCTTGCCTGTCAGGTCAATGCTTGAGAGTTCGTATTCGCCTGAGTCGTCCTTGTTCCATTCGGGAAGCGGCACGACGGGGCGGTCGGCACGGGTGGCGAACGTCAGACAGAACACCGAACCCTGATCGGGAACCGAGCCAACCGTGAGGTTGCCCTGCATGGCCCAGGCAAGTCGACGGCAGATGGTCAGGCCCATGCCCGTTCCCGCAGGTTCAGCGAGTAATTCCGCTTCATGGTCCACGGAGAGTTTGCAGAATGGATTGAAAATCTGCTCCTGCAGTTCAGGCTTGATACCGATGCCTGAGTCTTCAACCGTCAGGCGGAGAATCATGTTGTACTCACCCTGCGGGATCGCCTTGGCCATGATGTGCACGTAGCCTTGCTTGGTGTAACGCACCGCGTTGTGAACCAGGTGATCAAGAATCTGACGCAGTCGGTCTTCATCAGCAAAAACCATCATGGGGACATTGGGCCCAATCTGCGTCTGCATTTCAATATGCTTGGCAGCGGCTTGTGAAGCGTACTTGTTGGACACTTCTTCAAGCAGATCGCGGATGGGAACCTTGGTCTCATGCAGCTTGAAATCCTCGGAGTTCAGCGCGGTCAGATGCATGATGTCATCAAGCAGGTGCAGCAGGTGTTTGCTGTCATCTTCGATTTGGTCAATGTACTGCATGCACGTGGAGTCAGACGAGTGATTCTCACGCATCTGGTCATTGTGCTGCTGAATGACTTCCATGGGGCGGCGGATTTCTTTTTCCAGATGCGTCAGGAACTGTGTTTTGATTTGCGATTGTTTCTGGTCTTTGCTTCTTGCGGAAACCAGCTCCTGATTCATCTTTGCAATCTCGCGTGATGCGGTTTGCATGACACGTTGATCCTGATTGATGCGTTGGATCACGGCGTTGTACTGCATGCCGATGCGACCGATTTCCGAGTTGGGATCGATGTCGACGGATTGGTTGAGATTGCCTGTGACGCGATGGTGATTCATCTGCGACATGAGGTCAAAGAGCTCGGAACTCGCGCCATGTTCAGCGACGTTAAGTCCCTTGATTTCGTCTTCAGCCTGAACACGCAGGGGCGTGATGCGATCCACGGAATAGAGCACAACCATGCCGACACCGAATGACCAGACGAACGCCGAGGTCACGCCGGTAAGTTGCACCAGCAATTGCTGTGTCCAGTTTAAGCCTGTCCCGATGAGTTCGGGATTGCCGAACAAGGCGACCGCCAACGTGCCCCAGACGCCGGCGCCTGCGTGAGCCGGGACGGCACCGATGACATCGTCAATGCGGCAGCGGATTAAAAGTTGTGTCACAAACGAGCAGACCATGCCACCTATCGCGCCAATGATCACCGCGGAGACAGGTGATGCCACATGACAACCGGCGGTAATGGCAACCAAACCTGCGACCACGCCGTTGATCAGGCGATCGACCGTGGGTTGAGCGCGAGAGATAAAAGCAATGGCGAGCATCGCACAGCTACCTGCGGCGGCGGCTAACGAGGTGTTGACCATGATCCGTGGGATCTGGTCGGAGACGCCCATGGTGCTCCCACCATTGAAGCCAAACCAACCGAACCAGAGAATCATCACGCCCAGCACGGCCATGGGAACGTTGGATGCCTGAATGGATTTAGCGCCTGCACCGAATCGCCCCTTACGTGGGCCGATGATGATCAACGCTGCAAGCGACACCCAGCCGCCAACGGAGTGGACGACGGTTGAGCCTGCAAAATCGACGAAGCCCATTTTCTGAAGCCAGCCGACGTTGGTACCTGTGAATGCGCCACCCCAGCACCAGTGGCCGATGATCGGGTACACCAGCGCGCCGATAACCAGCGTGGTAAAGGCATAGGCGGAGAAGCGAACGCGTTCAGCAACCGCGCCGGAGATGATCGTTGCAGAGGTGCCTGCGAAGGTGACCTGAAACAGGAAGAATGTGAGCAGGGCAGGGCTGGCGCCTTCACCAATCGGTGCGCGAAGCAGACCTACCAGGCCATGTTCCGAATTGCCGAACATCAACCAGAAGCCCACCGCCCAGAAGACCATGCCTGTGATGCAGTAGTCCATCAGGTTTTTCAGCGCGACGTTGATATTGTTCTTGGTACGACAGAGGCCAGACTCCAGGCAGCAAAAACCCGCCTGCATGAGCATGACCAACGCACTGCACATCAGTACCCAAATCATATCCAGTGATGATGCTTCTAACACGGTTAACTCAACCTTTGCAAGCATAATGACACAACACTCCGGCGGGAGTTCCCCTAACTACTTTTGGACCCACCTTGTGGACAGTTAGTTACGTTATCGGTTGATTCTGTGCGTCGGTTTATCGGTGTAATGGATTATTAAAAGCGATTTATTCGAGTAGGGAAGTCCACTTATGGTTTAAAGAATGTCTCCTCTTTAAAGTGTTGTTTGATGTTTACGCTTCATAACGACAGCCGATAATCGCAGGGTGATGAGGAAGGTGATTGGGGGAGATGCATGATCATGTCTCAAAGCACACGCCGCCAGATGAACGACCAGAGGGAGTGAATCTGATATGTATTGACCTGTCAAGTGTGTTTGGTATTACATTTTGTATTTCCTTTTCTTTTGGGTTGTTTATGACTTTTTGTGTCTGCTGGCTGGCGTC
>JBICHS010000540.1:0-7957 GCA_043101135.1 Phycisphaeraceae bacterium JB051 | reverse complement strand
CATCGAGTCTTGATCATGGGAATAGCGATGGCGGTGGATTTAATACTTCCGATGATGGTGGATTTGGTGTTCGATCCAATTGGTTAATTCAATCGCATATGGCTGTACCTGTCAGCAACCTGACACAGTACACCGCAGTTCTTGCAGGTGGAAAAACATTCGCACCTATCCATGCCATCACATCCAACAGCATGCTCGGGCAATTCGTTGCAACGTATCAGGATCAAAAAGTTGATCTGCAATCATCAAGCAATGCAGGTGACAGCAAGCACACCTTCGATGTTCCCAAACAGGTCTTCGACAATGAACAGGTTATTTACCTGATCCGACGTTTGCCTTTGACCAAAGACTATCAGGCAACGTTCCCCATCTTCCCGGTGACCAGTGGGCAGTTGGTTGATTGTCACATCAAGGTCGTTGCAAGAGAAAACGTCAAAGCGGCCGGCAAACAATATGACTGTTGGAAAATCGATCTGAAAGTCAAAGCCAATGGCGTGACCGCGCTGAATCATCAGCTTTGGTATTCGGCTGATAAACAGCATCTTTTAGTCAAGTATGACACGGGTAGTGCAGTCATGCTCCTTGATGATGTGAGTACACAACCTGATCAACCTACACCCGTTGAAGTGATCAAAGGTTTATCATTAACCCAACCTGTTGATTGGCAGTTCTACAACAATCCCAACCCCGGGCAGTACAAAGCCTCCGTCAATTTACTTTCCAGCACACAGACATGGGGCATGTTTCTGGTCGCAGAAAACGCGAAGAACGCAGGGCCGCTTGAAGTACTCGTTAAGCAGAATGTCAAAAGTCTTGAATCCTTCTTCACCGATTACAAGATCGACGAATCAAGCTGGAAAAAGCACTCAATCGCCAGCATGGATGCGATCACCTACGTCGCGGATTACAAGGACAAGAAGCAGCAGATGGTTGAGTATCGAACCTATCTTGCCAACGATAGTCATATCATGTGGTTCGTCTTCCGCACTGCCAAGGATCGGTTTGAAGCCAATCGCAAAGTGTACGACCAAATCATTACAGGCCTGAAAATAGAGGCTCAAACTGTTGGTAACCTTGATCAACCAACGATACTTGCCACATCCCCCATTGCATTGGATAACCATGTTGATCCGGCGATCAAAGAATTGACCGTCACGTTCAGTCATCCCATGGTCGATAAAAGCTGGTCGTGGACGGGGGGTGGGGATACCTTTCCCACGACACAGGGTGAGATACTTTACGATGACCAACGTACCACCTGCATCATGCCGGTGAAGCTTGAGCCGGGCAAAGTGTATTGGGTTGGTATCAACAGTCCCAGCCACAAGAATTTCAAGTCTGTCAACGGCCATGCTGCACACCGTTACGTGATTCTCTTTGCCACACGTGATGCCCAAGGCAAGCCAACGGCGATCCCCCCCAACATGCTCCAGCGTGCCAAAGCCATCAACGATGCCGCCGACAAGGCCAAAGCATTGCAGATGTCCAGACGTTTGGAAGAAAAGAAATTGGCTGCTGAAATAGCAACTTCTGCTGGTTGGCATCATTGGCGTCAAAGTGAATACGCACAGGCTCAGACGAAGTTTCAAGAAGCTGTTGAATTGAACCCCGATTCGGACAATGCCTTTAACGGTCTGGGGTGGGCGCAGTTTAATCAGGATAAGCAGCTGCAAGCCAAAGCATCATTCGAAAAAGCCCTTGCCATCAACCCCGATCATCCTGCATCGCTCAATGGTTTGGGGTGGATTGCCTATCGTCATGACCAATGGGATAAGGCTATCGGCTATTGGGAAAAAGCGGTCAAGGCATCACCCAACGCGACAGCCGCTCTGGAAGGTTTGGGGACGGTTTACATGAAACATGCTCAGCACGACAAAGCCATCAAAGTCTATGAACAGTGGCTTAAAGTCGAGCCGGATAGTCAACAGGCCAAAGCGGGTTTAGCCAAAGCGCGTGCGCGTTTGAGTCTGATCGAGGAGAATAGCCATTAAGTTTTCCTCTCGATCCACATCGCGAAAGCTTGCTCCACTACGCCTCTGGCCGGTGTTGGTGATCCTGTTACTTGCAGCATTGGTTCCCAGCGCGTGTGTGATCTGGTTCATGAACGCTGCGATTGAAAACCAGCAATTGGCGATGCGACAGCGTTTGACGGATTTGTATCTCAGCGAATTGGATCAAGTCAGAAAGCGCATCAGCGAACAGCTTGAAGGGCGTGTGAGTGAGTTAACGCGTGCTGCCCGATCCAAACCGTCGGAAGCATTTTCTCAAACTGTTTACAACGAAGTAGCACCATCTGCGATTGTCATTGATCGCGATCAGCAGATTGTATATCCGACCGATGCAGAACCTGTGGCAATGTCAGATGCTTTTGTGGAGCACTGCCAACATATCGAAGCAATGGAGTTTTCAGGCAAGTTGTCTGAAGCGATCGCAGCCTGTGATGATGCGATCAAGAACACGGCAGATGTCAATGAACAGGCGATATTGCTGCTGATTCAATCGCGATGTCAGGTGAAGCTAACGCAGTATGAAAAGGCAATGTCGATCCTCACGCAGACCTTGGCAGCGGATCGGTATGCGGATGCACATGATGCGATGGGAAGGCATATTCTCAGTGACGCATTGCTGCGTGCATGGGCATTAAGTCAAACACATGCGCCTGACAAAGCAACCACCATTCAAGAGCAACTCAGGAATATCGTTTACAGTTATTCAACCAACATGCCATCATCGCAGCGTCGGTTTCTGATGTCTGAATTGGCGATGAATCACCCGGTTGCGGCCCGCTTGCTGGATGCGGAAAAACTTGCTGGGCAGGTCCGCCAGCGTCATCCTGTCATCAAGTATGTCGGCCAGATGTATTACAGTGATCAAGCTCAATGCTGGTTGCTTTCCGGGGCCAATGGGCGGGTGATTGGCTTGTTTGCCAAGGCAGATATCGAGCAATTCGTCGCAACGTGTTTACAGGATCAGACGATGCTCAGCCAAGTGCGATGTGTTGCGCATACGGATGATGACCGACCTTCGGATGTGGATGCGAGATTAACCGTGCCGGTATCACCATTGATGCCGGGTTGGTCGATTTCCGTTTACGATCAGGATCAGAACACGACTGCCGATAGCAATCGTATCACTGCTGTGTATCTGTGGTCAGCCATTGCGGTGATTGGTTTTCTTGCGATCTGCACGTTGGCATTGATGACCTATGTTGCACGATCCATCCGACTCACGCGGTTGAAAAATGATTTAATTGCCACCGTCACCCATGAGCTCAAAACGCCTTTGGCATCGATGCGTTTACTCGTGGACACCCTCCGTGATGACCGCATGACGGACCCCACGCAAGCCAAGGAGTATCTGGATCTCATCGCATCGGAGAACCAACGGCTCACGCGATTGATTGATAACTTCCTGGCTTTCTCACGGATGGAGCGCAACAAGAATGCTTTCGTCTTTGAGCTGGTGGATATGACCGATGTGATTAACGATGCGGTTGCTTGTGTGAAGGATCGGTTTAACGCGCCGGACTGTGCATTGTCGGTGGAGATCGACGCATCACTTCACGAACACAGGATTGAAGCGGACCGCGATGCGTTGGTGACGGTGCTATTGAACCTGCTGGATAACGCCTGGAAATACACGGACGCGCCCAAGCAGCTCAGCGTTCGCGGGTTGGCAGTCAACGGCTCGGTGTTCATCGAAGTTGCCGACAACGGCAAGGGGCTTACCAATCGCGAACAGGCTCGTGTGTTTGATCGGTTCTATCAAGTCGATCAATCGCTCTCCCGACAGGTTGGTGGGTGTGGTCTTGGTTTGAGCATTGTCAAGTTCATCGTCGATGCACATGATGGCAACGTTTCAGTCAAGAGCACACCTGGGCAGGGCAGCACGTTCACCTTGCAATTCCCAACCGATCGTGGACACTTAAGCAGCAACACTGCTTCACCCGCAGGGCAGGGAGACGAGCATGCCTGAGGAAACCATTCTGATCATTGAAGATGACCCGACGATGCTGCGCGGTCTGAAAGATAACTTCACGTTTGAAGGCTATCGCGTGATCACTGCAGAGGATGGTGAAAAGGGACTTGAGGCAGCGATGCATGGCAATCCTGATTTGATCCTGCTCGACATCATGCTGCCGAAAATCAATGGCTATGAAATCTGTCGCCTGCTGCGTCAAAGCAAGCTCGAATGCCCCATCATCATGCTCACCGCCAAAGGTCAGGAGCAGGATATTATCCTCGGCCTGAATCTCGGGGCAGACGATTACGTGACCAAGCCGTTTAGTATCCGCCAACTGCTCGCGCGTGTGAACGCGATGCTCCGACGTCAACGCCAGGCCAATGGTGTGTCGTTTTCCTTTGGTCCGTTTGAGCTGGATTTAACCAGTCGCCGTTTACTGCGTGATGATGAAGAAATTCCCCTGACCCCCAAGGAGTTTGGCTTGTTGGCATTGTTTACGCAACGCGCGGATCGCGCACTGAGTCGTGATGAAATCATCCGCACGGTCTGGGGGCATGATGTCTATGTCACATCGCGGAGTGTGGATCGGTGTGTCAACACGCTGCGTAACAAGATCGAAGAGGACCCGACAAAACCACGCTACATTCAGACGATCCGCCCGGTGGGTTATCGCTTTGAGATGGATGGTTGAGGGGCGTTGTTTGAACGATACCAGTTTATTTACGCTTGATGTTGTAGAGCACAGCATGTCAATGCGGTGCAGGTTTGAAGTTTTCGAGTCTCTGGCTTGCGCCGGATTGACATCCGGTGCTCAAAATAAAAAGCAAGCAGCCATGAACTGACACATGACTAACCTGCAAAGTACTTCGCTGCTTGCGCCAATTCTTCACCAATGGCCTGGGCGTTGTGTTCAATCAGAGACTGCCACAGCCAACGGCTTTGGGGCATGTCGGTGAAGACGGGGTAATTGAAACACGCTTCAAAGAGCACCTTCGGATCACGGGTCGCAATGGCATCGCCAAGCAAGGTTTGATGCATTGCCAGGCCGCTGATTAAACCCTGAAAAACAGGGGGAATCTGATATTGTCCTGCGGGTTTGATGCCATGACGGCTGATGAATTGGGTGTATTCAAGAACCGTGCGATCGGTAAAGCCATCCACCGCGCCGTGGTTGAGATAGCTGGTGGCTATGCGCTTGGGTTGGTCACTGCCGATGGCGGTGATGATCAGTGACATGACGTTTTCATCATCACGCAGGCGATAAAGTCTTTCGGGGTCGGGCGTGTCCCAATCCGTTGGGCTCAGTTCAGTCTGGCTGTCTGTTTCAAATTTATTATTTGCTTCCATTCGGAAGGCTTTATCTTTCTCCAATGATGCATGGTCAACGGTGAGTTGTGAGAGGTCGGGCTTTTGCATGATGGGGTGGAAATGCTCAGCTAACTCCACGTGGGCAAGGCCATCAGGTTCACTGGAAAAGACCAGTTGCCCAAAACGTTGATAGATGTTTTTCAGTCGCGTGACATTGCGGGTGATGTTGGCGCGGGCAGATTCATTCCATCGACTTGAAAGCGCGGGCATGGACCAGTTGTCGTCTATATTATCTTTGAGCACATCGTAGATGGGTTGCTTACCAACCTTGGATGATTCGAGCACAAAGCTCAGGTGATTCACGCCTGCCGAGTCGATGGTGTAGTCATTGCAAGCCGCATCTTCACCGAGCAACCGCGTGATATCCCATTGGTGATTGGTATAGCCTGCACAGACACCAAGGCAACGGATGGCGGTGTGATTGTTGACCGCAGCACTGAGCACCGCGACAGGGTTGGCAAAGTCCAGCAGCCAAGCATCAGGGCAATGTTCCTGCATCTGTTTGGCGATGTTCATGAGAATCGGCCCGCCACGCAGCGCAAGCATCGCGCCACTTGCTGAGAGTTGGTCGGACCCCACAAAGCCATGTGCCCGGCAAATTGCCATATCACGTTGGAAGGGCACCGGCCCACCTGCCATGATCACCACGCAAACCACATCCGCACCGGGGAGCAGCTTCGCCAGATCGGTGTCCCACTGGACTGTGCAGTTGGCTTTGACAAACTCGGGCGTCTTCTGGATCATCGTTGCCATAACCTGTGCGCGATGCGCATCAAGATCACAGATCCGAATACTGCTGGGCTCTTCGAAGGCTTGGTCATTGAGAATGGATCGAGCGACCCCCAGATAGCGATGCGCACCACCGCCGACAAAGACAACATGCATGATTCAATTCCTGATGAGAGTTGTGTGGCTGATTCATCCTATGCCAATGATGCAGGGAAAGAAACAAGTTCTCACAGTCGATTTCACTTAAATCGCAGCGGTGGATTGGCGGAGCATCAATTGGGTGGGGATGAATTCGTGAAGGTACGGCGCTTCAGGTTCGTCCAGACGTTTGAGCACCATGTCTGCCGCTTTAACGCCGATCTGATAGCCGTTTTGACTGATGGTGGTCAAGGGCGGATCAACCGAGGGCGTGAAGTTGAGGTTCGCATAGCCAATGACGCTTAGCTGCTGCGGGATTTTGATATTCAACTGTCGCGCTGCCTTGTACACACTCATGGCCAGGAAGTCCGTTGCAGCGAAAATTGCTGTGGGGCGGTCCGGTTGACCAAGCAGTTGGGTCAGTTGTTCATGCATCAATTGATCACGATCATCGCGCGAGAATTGAAGTTTCAAAATACGATCCGGGTGCAAGGCCAGGTGATGCTCATTGAGCACATCTCGAAACCCCTGCAAACGTACATCCGCGCTGGAATGCCCATCACCGAAATACAAAAACGCAAACTGTCGATGCCCCAGGTTCAGCAGGTGTTCAGCAGCCAGGCGCGCACCCATCATGTCATCACTGGCAACTGAGTCATAAGGCAAACCCGCACGCACCATGTCCAGCGTCACCACCGGCAAGCCCGACTTGGTCACATCCGCAAAATCCTTGGGGGTGAAGCCTTCGTAGATCAGGTTCATGATCATCGCATCGACTTTGTGATCCAGCAGTCGTCGAATCGCTTTGCACGCATCAATGCCATGCTGGCCTGAATGCTGAAGGATCATCGGCAGGTAATCGTCTTCCATAAAACGATCCTGCAGCCCCAAAGCGATCTGAGCGAAGTGACTGATTTCAAGTGATGGCAGCACCACACCGACGCTGCGCGTTCTGCCACCAAAAGCCACCCGACCCACCGCGCTGGGACGAAAGCCCATGCGGTCTGCGAGTTTGAGCAGTCGCTCGCGCGTCTCCGGGGCCACCGTATCCGGCTTGGAGAACACCCGACTCACCGTGGCGGTGGAGACGCCAGCCATTTTGGAAAATTCACGTAATGAAGGCATGACAGGTCATTGTATCACGTTACATTTGATGATCAATGAATGTGGCTGTAAATTTTTTAAATGTAAAAAAACTCGTGAATTCGTGTTTGCCTTAGAAGTAAGGCGCGCCTAAGATTGTATGTAACATGTTACATTTGGTTGCGTCGTGTGACATGCGGGACTCAGATTCAAGCTATCGCTCAACCCGCTCTTGGATGACATGCCAAGTCAGTAAGGAGTCTTCAATGCCTGATCGGTCACATCGCCCAGACGCATTCACACTCATAGAGCTGTTGGTGGTGATCAGCATCATCAGCCTGCTCATTGCCATCCTGCTCCCGGCGTTGGGGGCTGCACGCAAGTCGGCGCGACGGATCAAGTGCATCGCTCAAATGAAGCAGCAGGGCATGGGCCTGGTGCTCTACGCAGCGGACTTTAATGACTACCCGCCACTGAGCGATAACAACTCGCAGCGCGTCGGTCAGGTGCAGACGATGAAGTACATCCACAACTTGGATTATGGCGATGTCCCTTCACGTGTGCCGTATCGTCAGCCTTTCAGCAGTGTGTTGGCATGTCCTTCCAGCGGTGCTGAATCCGCGTTGTCCAACATGGCCATCTACAACAACTACACCTTCAATCGTCGCGTGATCCG
>JBICHS010000539.1:0-6926 GCA_043101135.1 Phycisphaeraceae bacterium JB051 | reverse complement strand
TGGATCATGACCTGTCCCTTCGATATTGGCTCTGCGTCTATGACAAACAACTGACAACGTCGTAAGCGTAACCCACGCTCGCGAAGCGCGACAGGTCAATTCATGATGTCTGACGGGTACCCCGGTCAGACCCGTCAGATTCCCCCGCTTCGCGGACTCATCTGGCGGCTTGTGTGAATAAGCGAATGAGGTATTTATCAATGCCTCTATCTGTGTTTATCTGTGTGCATCTGTGGCTAAAAAATGCCTTGAACACGGCGGCAAACACCAAGCCATTCAAGCAAAGAATTTAAAACATGATTGCCACACCCCGGCTCCTCACAGGCAACAAACCAAAATAAAACTACACATAAACTTATATAAATCTAACACTTATAATATGATTAGCCCCAGATTAACACCACCGTTTTAATTTGCATGTTTTTTAAATTTTTTGTTTAAATTTGTTGATTGTCTACGCAAAGACGCCTAGAGTTCATCATGCCAGTGACACAGAAGGAAATCGCCCAGCAGCTCAACGTCTCCATTGCCACCGTCAGTCGGTCCCTCCAGTCCGACCCGGCAATCGCGCCGCACACACGCGGGGCCGTCATGCAATTGGCCGCATCACTGGGCTATCGACATCGTCATAAAAACCGTCGGAGTCGGGCGCACGAGATTCTTCAGATCGGCGTGCTGGTCCGCACGCAGGCTTCGGCACATCAGCAGGATCACAACCCGACGTTCAGTCGATTCCTCGCGGGCATGAGTGAAGCGTCGCGACCGATGAAGGTATCGCTGAGTATGGATTTCGTCCCGCCGCAGTTGTGTGATGCGATCCACCTGCCGGAGAATTTGCCGTTGATGATCCGCGAAGGCATCGTCAAGGGTTTGATCCTCGTGGGCTACTTTCACCCGCAGACGGTTGCGGCACTCAATGAGATGCTCCCGTGTGTGCGAATTGCTCAGCATGATCCGAGTGTCTCGATGGACTGCGTGGATCATGACGACATGCGTTCCATGCTCCTACTCATCAAGCATCTCAAAGCCAAGGGCCATCAGAAAATCGGTTTGCTCCGCACCGGCACGCATTTGAGTTTTAACCGTTCACGCACCGCTGCCTTTGTCGAAGCGATGATGGTCAACGAACAATCACTCGATCCCGAACTGATCCTGCAGGTCGATGACACCAAGCCCGACGGCTTTGCAATCGCTGCAGAGCAGATCAAGCAACGCAGCGAGCAAGGCATCACCGCGTGGATCTGCACCAATGACGAATTGGGGTATCACCAGATGCAGGCGTTGACCCAAGCAGGCATGGATGTCCCTGCTGACATCTCGCTATGTGGCTTTGACAATCAGAACCCGCCGAGCGGTTGCGTGAAACTCACTTCCATCAATGCACCGTTTCAGGACATGGGTGCGGTTGCCGTTCGCGTCCTGCGGGAGAAGCTCGATTCACCGCCACGCGAACCCATGCGTTTGATGATGTCCACCTGGCT
Organism: Phycisphaeraceae bacterium JB051; assembly: GCA_043101135.1. Classification (GTDB taxonomy): domain Bacteria; phylum Planctomycetota; class Phycisphaerae; order Phycisphaerales; family Phycisphaeraceae; genus UBA7800. The sequence continues at coordinate 5,445 of JBICHS010000539.1, read as the reverse complement.
TGTTGAAGCACAAAGCGTCAAAGACCGCAACAAACAATCGTGATCCCGTTTCAAACAACATGACCAACGCCGCAACATGCAACACGGCAATGGAAACCGTCCCATGCACAAGCACACAAACCAAGCCTTCACACTCATCGAACTGTTGGTGGTCATCAGCATCATCAGCCTGCTCATCGGTATTCTCCTGCCGGCATTGGCCAGCGCGCGTAAGGCCGCCCAGGCCAGTCAGTGTGCAGCCAAACTTCAGCAGCAGGGTGTCGCGTTTAATCTCTACATGAATGATTACAACATGACCCTGCCCTGCATCTGGCGATCAGCTGATGAACAGTGGGTCAACCAGCTCAAACCCTACGGCTCCAAAACCGATACCAGCGGGCACCTGCTCAACTGCCCCGTTGCCTACACGACCTACGACGGGAACAACGGCAACATTTGGACGAGCTACGGCATGAATGCTACCGACTCCGGCGGGACCGACAAATACCTCACATGGGAATTCATCCCAAGACCGTCAGCCAAAATCATCGTCACCGACACCATTGAGTCCAACGTCGATGGCGTAGGCTGGAAAGCCTTTAGCCAAACCAACGGTCGTGTGGACTATCGTCATCTGGGGCAGTCCGCCCAATTCCTCTATCTGGATTGGCACGTCAAGTCCGTCAAGCAAAACGCACTGCCCGAAGAAGCCTGGTCACTCAAGGACCCGTTCTGAACCTGATCGCAACACATGCAACAATACCTCAAGCAATTCGTTTCCAGCAAGCCGCTCTTACGCGGTTTGTTTTGCATGCTCATCGCGCTGTGTCTGACGACACTGTCTGAAGCACAAGTCACCATCACCAGCCAAAGTAGCGCCCGCCCACTGGTGAGCCAAACCATCAATGCCACTGACATCGCGTCACTCAAAACCATGTCACAAGGGCTCGTTGACGGGCAGGTGCTATACGACTCATCACAGCAAGCATGGACGTATGACTATGCCTTTGATCAAGACCCTTCGTGGTTGATCAAGGACATGACACCGCTGTGCCAAGAAGCACTCAAGCAACTCACGGCTGATCACGCGCTGCATCTGACTGCAACCTCGGATGCTGCCAATTTACTGGTGGTCCAACTGCACAGCGCTCAGGGCAAATGGTTTCAGGCAACCTGCCAACTTGATGGTGAAGGTAAGCAGCAGATCATCCTGCCGATCAATCGCCGGACTTTCAGCTTCCCTTGGGGACCAGCAGAAATCAGCCAACCGACCGCGCCATTTGATGCCATCCGCATCGGCGTCAAAGGGAATGGCAAAGGTCAGATCAAACTCAGTGAGCTTCGCTTTGCACCGACGATGCTTGATGCCCAACTTGAAAATACGCATCAACCCAAAGCCATCAATCTGGATCATCTGCAGCAGATCAAAACGCCTTTGATCACCGGCGGGGGCAATCGGCAAATCAGTATCAACGTCGCTGACTTCGGCGCACAACCCAATGACGGAATCAATGACACGCTGGCTATCCGCCAAGCCATCGCCGAAGCCCGCAGGCAACATGCAGGGCAACTCGTCTTCCAAACGGGCACATACAACATCGGCACCGTGGCCAATCCTGACCTCCCGGATCAGCCTGACCGACGGGGCATCATTCTGGATGATCTGAAGAACATCACCATCCAAGGCAATGAAGCCCTGCTGCTCACCGAACCGTACGTCAACACCATCTGGGTCGAGCAGTCTCGCAACCTACGCATCGAGAACCTGAGCATCGACAACACCAAACCGCCCTTTATTCAAGGCAATATCACCGCCATTTCTGACGATGGGCATACGCTGGATATCAAACTCGAGCCGGGCTTTGAAGTTGATGGCAGTGAATCGGTCACCATGATGATGCGCTTTGATTCGACCACGCGCTTAACCGACATCAATGAGCCGATGATCACCGAGCCAGGCCGCATTTTTAAAGATGGCAAGTTCACGCGTGACGAATGCCCCATCATCAAAGTCGATGACAACCATGTCCGCATTACCAACAACGGTAATATGCACGGCTTTAACAAACTGCACGTCGGGGACCTGCTGCTCATCCGTCATGGCAGCTACAAATACAACGGCATCATGGCGTTCACCACGCGCAACTTCGCGGTTCAGAACGTCAACATTTACTCGGCGTACGGCATGGGAATGTGGGCCAACGATTGTGCCAACATTCACGTGGAAAATCTCAAGATTCATCGCAAACCCAACACCAACCGACTGCTTTCGGTCTCGGCTGATGCGCTGCATTTCAAAGAATGCTCCGGCAAAATCATCGTCAACAACTCAACCATGATGCATCAGCTTGATGACTGTCTGAATATCAAGGGTCGCTACCATCACCTTGTCCAATTCATCGACAGCAAGCGTGTGTTAATCCGCATGCAACGCAACAATTCCGAGATCCCCTTTGCAGGCGAACGACTGGGGCTATTCACACAGGGCGGTGCACAAATCGGCGCCGTCACGCTAAGTCGTGTGCTGGCGGGTAAGGAATTTCTGTATTACGAAATTCAGTTTGACCAACCCGTGGACAAGCAAATCCAATCGCGCGTCCATGTGCTGGCAAGTCTGGTGCGCACGCCAAGTGAGGTCTTGGTGACAAATTGCACGATGGGTGAAAACCGCGGGCGTGGCATGCTCATCCAGGCACGCAATGTCCGCATTGCAAACAACACCATCAAGCGCACTTCAAGTCATGGCATCTGGGCACTGACCGACCCCGATCAATGGGGTGAAGCACTGCCACCCAAAAATTTGGTGATTGAAAACAACACCGTGATCGACAGCCCCTACGTCTGGAAAGGTGCATCGATCCGCCTGAGTTTATTCCGCAGTCAATTCAAACCCGGTGAATATGCGTTTGGCAAGATCGTCATTCGTAACAACCAGATCACCAAAAACAAAACGCGTCTACTCGGTGAAGCGATCAGTGCGTACTCTGTGGACAGCATGCAGATCAGCAACAACAGCATCGACATTGCGCCAAACATGCTCAGCCCAAACCAACGACATCCGGCAGTGAGTTTGACCAACGCACGCCATGTCCAAATCGACAAACTCAAAACAAACGATGGCATGATGCTCATCGATCAAACCAGTGAATTAAGCACCATCTCCGGGAACGTTGATTGCCCAATCCAGATCATGCCCGATCTGTCGCAGACGCGATTGAAATGAGGCAAACAACCGGGGACTGAGCCAACTTGATCAACATGGCTTGGAAGCCATTCATTGACTCGACAAATCATTGTTGACCTGAGCACGAAGGAAACAACCATGACACACGCACGGCAACTCAAGGCATTCACACTCATCGAACTGCTGGTGGTTATCAGCATCATTTCACTGCTCATCAGCATCCTGCTGCCTGCATTACGTTCCGCACGCGAAGCGGCAAGACAGACACAGTGCGGCAATAACCTGCACCAACTGAGTATCGCCCAGACCATGTATGCAAGCGATTTTGACTGGTACGCACCGGGCAAGATGACTTCAACCAACAACAATACCGCGTCAGGCGACTATCCGTTTTTGACCAACTACTGGTATCACCTGCTGGGCCGTTACGTCGGCCGTGACCGCATCCCAAGCACCATCGCTGAGAGTAAAGCCATGATGCAGGAAGGTGTTTTCTGGTGCCCATCGCAGCAGAAGTTGGGGACCGGTGTGGAAACACGTGCCTACTCAATGAATAGTTTCCATCGTCACGTACTTGCTTCACCCAACACCGGCAATGGTCGTGATTTTCACCCGGGCATGGTCGCTGAATTTAATCCTGCAACGGGCCTGCCTGCCAACAGCTCCCCGGCATGCATGGTCAAGCCCGACAGTATTGATGCGTCATTCACCACCAACAAGCTGATGTTCATCTCCAGCCAGGGCGTGAATGCCAACGAGGCGAATGGCAACGGCTACGTGCATCACTCCATTCGCAACACGATCTCGTGGACAGGCCTGAGCACGTCCGCCAATGCACCACTTCCAAACTTCGTGCACAACGGTGCCAAGAGCGTCTTGATGTTTGACCTGCATGTCGAAGCCAAGAAACAGGACGCCCCGATGCACTCCGTGGACATGATCTTCGAATAAACAACACTGACAGTGATCCTGTCACTGCTCATAACAACCGACTCGCGGAGTAACATTCCATGTGTTTTTCACTCAGATGTATCAAGCCTGCATTATGCAGTCTGGCGGTCACTGCAATCGCATTCACCGCGACGGCATGTCGCGCACAGTCGATCGACATTGCTGCCCCCAAGCCCACATTGACCTATCAACCATTAACAGACTTTGCGGTCAAGCAGACGATCAACCTGATTGATCATGGTGTGATTCCCGATGATGGCAAAGACGATCGCGCAGCTTTGGACGCTGTGCTCAAACAGGTTGCCAGACAGAAAATCCCGACGAAATTGGTCTTTAATCAAGGCCAATATCATTTCAGTTCCATGCCCCGACGTGTTTACGCGGTGAACATCATCAACATGTCAGACCTGATCATCGACGGGCAGGGCTCGACGATCGTGGTCACCAACCCTGAGTCGGGCGTGTTTAACGTGCGGCTGTCCAAGCGGATTGTCATCAAGAATTTCGCAGGGATTGATTACGATCCCCTGCCGTTCACGCAAGGCACATTGGTTGCAGTGAACAAAGATGCTCAGACATTTGACCTGCGGGTTGATGAAGGCTTCCCACTTCCCAGTGAATCACATTTCAAAACCTCTCAGCGATCATGGGGTCAGCTTAAAGACCGTCACGTACCGGGCAAACTCAAGGACCTTGCCAACGCCAGCGCGGTATTTGATTGCACCTGGGACGATCTGGGCAACCGTGTCTTCCGGTTCAAAACACCCAAGACGGATTGCTTTGAATGGATGGAAGTTGGCGACAAGTACGTTCACCTGGCGCGAACCAACATGGCTCAGAACTTTCATGCAGACGATTCGCAGGATATCACGGTGATGAACATGACCGTCTATTCCAGCCCGGCTTCGACATTCGCAGCCAACAGCTGTGAGCGGTTTAGCGTCATCGGCTCCAAAGCCTTACTCAAGCCCGGGCGTTGGCATTCAAACAACGCTGACGCGATTCACTGCCAACGCAATCGCATCGGCCCGTTGGTCGAAAACTGCTATTTTGAAGGCATTATTGACGATCCGGTCAACATCTATTCGGTTCGCTCGCGCATCCTCAAACGTGTTGACGATCACAACCTGCTGGTCAAAATGATACGCCCACGCACATTCACCAAAGACCAATCCATCGGCCAGACACTCACGCTGCTTCGCCAACGCACCGGTGTGATCCTGGGCACGTACACCATCACCGATGTGACCGACATCGACAAAACGGTGAAAGTCACCGTCGATGGCAAGTTACCCAAACTGCTTATCAATGATGCAAAACACCCGCGTCAT
>JBICHS010000538.1:0-3646 GCA_043101135.1 Phycisphaeraceae bacterium JB051 | reverse complement strand
GGCGGGGGCATCAGCCTTGACAGGTTTGTTGTTGGACTGACAACCCACAGATGTGAGTAGACAACCCGTCAGGACGCATATCATCGAGGTGTGTTTCATGGCCGACAATTTTAAGTCCCTTCAGATCAGGCGGCAATTCGCCATGTGTTTGTTTTAGACGATTAACTGAGAAGTCGTTCCAGATCCTCACGCGAGAGATTACGCAACGGTGATTGATCACCGCCGACAATGGCGTCGGCCAATTGACGTTTGCGATCCTGCAACTCGGCGATGCGCTGTTCCACGGTGTCCTGACAGATCATGCGATAAGCAAACACATGACGCGTCTGACCAATACGGTGCGTACGGTCAATGGCCTGCTGTTCGACTGCAGGATTCCACCACGGGTCGAGAATAAACACATACTCGGCAGCCGTGAGGTTCAGACCAAGACCACCGGCCTTGAGACTGATCAGGAAGACGGGGCAATCCGGATCGTCCTGGAAACGTTGGACGCGGCGTTTGCGATCACGTGTCTGGCCGTCCAGGTATTCATAGACAATGCCATGCTCTTCCAGACGACTGCGGACGATCGAAAGCATTTCCACGAATTGGCTGAAGATCAAGGCCTTGTGACCTTCCTCTGCCAATTCGAGCACCATTTCGATGAGTGCTTCGAGTTTGGCCGACGGTTCGCTGCGACGGTTGGGATCGATCAGGCCCGGGTGACAGGATGCCTGACGCAAACGCAGCAGGGCTTCGAGCACCATCATTGCTGAACCACCACCGGATGCCGGGACCGAACCTTCGCTGCCATCGGTGGGCAAACCACTCTTGGAGCCCAGCAGTGAGTTGCGGTAATGCAGACGAAGCTCGTCGTAGAGCTTGCGCTGCTGCGGTTCCATTTCGCAGACGATGGTCTGTTCGGTCTTGTCCGGCAGATCCTTGAGCACCTGCTTCTTGGTTCGACGGAGAATAAACGGCCGAAGCGCATCAGCAATCTGATTGGCCACGTTCGTCTTGGGTTTCTCGACACCACGGTTATTCATCGTCGGTTTGGCAGCAGTTTTTGTGCCCGTGTCACCACGAACCAGTTGGCCGAAGCGAAGCGATGAACCCAGGAAGCCGGGGTTGAGGAATTCGAAAATCGACCACAGATCACCAAGGTGGTTTTCCACCGGCGTACCGGTCAAGGCAAGACGGTGTTGCGTGTTAAGCAAACGCGCGGCCTTGGCGGACTGGCTTGACGGATTCTTGATGGCCTGCGCTTCGTCGAGCACCACGTAATCAAACGGGCAGTTACGAAGCTCGGCAATATCACGACGCATCAAACCAAAGCTGGTGACGATCAGGTCGTGATCCTTGAACTGTTCACGGAGTTTTTCACGTTCATTGCCCGCATAGGCAAGGACGCGCAGTTCAGGCGTGAAGCGTTCTGCTTCATCAATCCAGTTGAACACCACCGAACGCGGGGCAACGATGAGCACCGGTTGCTTGGGAACACCGTTTGCCTGTTCCTGCTGCTTACGCAACCAGACGCGGGAGGCAAGCAATGCCAGGACCTGGACGGTCTTACCAAGACCCATGTCGTCAGCAAGAATGCCACCCATACCGAATTGGCGAAGGAAGTCGAACCAACCCAGCGCTTCAGCCTGATAGGGGCGTAGATCACCGTTGAAGTTGTCGGTGGTTTCAAGGGGCTTGATGCCATCAAACTCACGGAGCTTCTGGCGGGCCTGGGCGAAGGCTTCGTCCACGCTGACGAGTTCCTGCTTACGCAGTAAGCCGTCGAGGATGGCAGCCTGATTGGACTTGAATCGCAGATGATCGTCCTGCAACTCACCGATGGTGGTCAGCAGGCCGTGCTCATTCAACCATTCATCAGGCAGTAGGCCATGTGATCCGTCTGAGAGCTGGATCATCGTACGGCCTGTGCGTGCAGCAGCGAGTAGTTGGGGCAGGGTGATTTCTTCCGTGCCGTTTTCGGTTTCGAATTTGACGGTGCCTCGCAGTTCAAACCAGTCGATGCCCGAGGAGACCGAAAGGCGTGCAGGACCGGATTGACGAACCACGCGCTGATCAGCGGTGACACCCCAACCATGTGCAAGCAATTCCGAGACAATGTGTGGCAAGCTCTTGGCGGGGAAACTCAGCAACTCGCCGGGGTTCGACGGATTCTGCTTCATGCCCACAGTCAAAAGCCATGCAAGACAGTCATGTTCAAACTGAATGTCACGGCGGACAAGGTTCTGCGTTGTCAGCGTATCGCTTGCGTCATCATCACCGTTGTCATCGGTGTTAGCAGTAACAGCTGCGTCGTCCTGTGTCTGTTCGTCCTGCTGAGCATCGGTTGACGTTTCGTCGGTTGTTGCTTCAGGGGTTTGATTTTCCGCAGTTGCTTGTGTGTTGTTTGTTTCTTCAGCTGTGGTTTGCTCAGCGTTTTGTTCTTCGCTGCTTTGCTCTTCGTCGGACTCTTGTGCAGGTGGTGGTGGGGCAGGGGAGTCGGTGACAAAGCGGCCTGGCTGCGAGGGATTCACGCGAGCATTGCCATAGGAGAACCAGGGACGCGCGGTGAGTGTTCCCTTGAGCTGCTTGGAATTTTCCGTGGTCGCTGCGGGGCTGAAGATTTCGATGTTCTGTTCAGGGCGAATGCGCTGCTCAGTCCAGCCGACATCATCCGGCAGGTCAACTTCGGGAATCTGGGGCAACTTGTAAAGGCGATCCAGGAAACGCGTGAGGTCGTCCATGGGGACTTCGAGCTGTTCAACCGACTCATGACGCCCCAGCTCATCGCGATACTGGTTGATCCACTGGCTTGCACCGTGATCATAAAACGGGGCGACCTTGTTGTCGTAGACCACGATCCCGTCATGGCCTGACAGAATCAGATCAGGCTTGTCAGCAGACATGGTGTGCCCTTGACGGCGCAGTTCCAACTCAAAGCCGATTTTCTGTTCGTCTTCAGAAAGGTTGCCCACCAGCCACAGAGCCCATGGCGGGCGCGGCGAGGAGGTCTGCATCACATCCGGATCATCGGCATCCCAACTTAGCGGCAGTAGCTCGTTGCCTTCGGCTGCCAACAGACAACGTCCGGTTCGGATCATTCTTGCAAGCAGCAGTTGGCGACCACCCTGGGGAAGCACGAACACGCATTGTGACCGTGAAATCGCGCGCGATGATGAGCGACTGGACCAGTCATCCTCCACCGGATGTGAACCACCCATCAGCAAAGAGCAAAGCTGCTTGTCTTCGGGTTCGGTGAGGGTGTGGATGATCTGTTCACTGATTTTAAATTGTTTGGGTGCTGACCAACCATCGCGCGTCGGCTGACGGAAACGCAGTTCGACCACCGCGCTGTTATGTCGGAAGGAAGCTTCAGGTTGCAGGATGTAACAGACCTGACGCTGTACGGGCAAATGCGATTGGGCAGCGGCGTCGCCGGAGAGTGACCCCACACGCAGGTGGCTTAAACGCGTGGCCCAGACAGGCTCGGTGCGTGTGATCACGTTGATTTTGGAGCGTTCACGCTTACGCGCTTTGGGCGATGAGGGGCGGATATTTTCCACACGTGTGTGATCGCCATCGCGGCCTTGAGGGTTTTCAGAGAGTTCAACCAAAGCGCCGTAGATGTGTTCACACATGCCGGCCTCTTCGCATTGATCACAAG
>JBICHS010000537.1:0-5926 GCA_043101135.1 Phycisphaeraceae bacterium JB051 | reverse complement strand
CGATCATCGAGCAAAGCTTACGACCTTTGAGCATGTCACGGCGGGACCAGTATAAATGCTCCAGGTACACCGCATCATCGAGCCAATGGCCGGCATGCACGCAGGCAAAGTCGATGAGCTGGGCCGGGCCATCCGGTGGGGCGACGCGGGATAAGGCGTTGCCCAGATGCAGGTCGCCGTGGACCCAGTGATCCATGGGTTGATCGTCGAGTGTTGTTAACCAACCTTTGAGTTTACGGTGAGCTTGCTTGAGGGCTTTGTTCCAACGCTGTTCATTGGGGATGGCATGTGCGTGGACATTCTCACGGGACTTATGCCAAATCTCTTCCCATTCTTTGCGATGCGGTTGCTCATCGACCGGGAATGTGTTCATCGCATCAGCCATCCGGCCGTAGGCTTCCACGAGCAGGTCAAACTCAGCACCATCCCACTTGGAGCTCAGCGGCCCGTGGGGCAGGTGTTCCATGATGATCCAGTCGATGGGATAGTTACCCAATCGGTCGCCATGGGCAAAGATGCGAGGGACGATGTCATTACCAGCTTCGGATAAGCGTGTGAGCCAAAGGCGTTCGACGGTGGGCACCGGGAGTTTGATGACCACATTGACGGTCTTCAAATCATCAACATGAAACATGCCCTTGGCTGTGGAGGCACCACCGCGTTGCCAATCGGTACGAAACCAATGAAAGTCGATGAGACGACCGTCACATGCGTCGTAGATTTCCTGTTCAAGTTCATGGCCACTGGGAATATGGCCTTGCTCATCAGAAGGTGAGTGGGGGGCGTTTGGCGATGAGTCCGGCCCGGTGTTGGAGGGCGTTAGCGTCCTTGCCGGGCCCGAGAGGTGTTCGGTCATACGTTCACACTCTGCGGTTTGGCATCTGACTGATGCTGTTGCCTTGACATCCCATATCAGGCTTGGTCATTTCGTCCTCTGGGAAGCACCTTGTTTGGTTTACCGGAATGATCCGATTGACCAACGGCAATTCCCTGTGGTTTTACTGAGGCATCACGTAAGGTGACAGACGCACGGGGCGATCCAGAAGCAGGATCGCATCGATATCGTCACCGATCTGACGCTTGTTGTAATTCTTGACAACGGCGTGTTCGTTCTTGCGTTGATCGGCGGTGCGAGCAACGGTCTGCATTTCAGGGGCCGGATTGCTACGAACCTGATCAATGAGAATGGGCTTATCCGACGAGCAACCGATCATCAACGTTGCCAGGAGACCTGCTGCCAAGGTAAACATTGTCGTGCGCGAAAGTCGAATCATGCTCATCGTGTCCTCAGTAAGAAAATGCCTGATACATCTTTAGATGGATTGTCAGCGAATTGACCGTTCATGTCAACCGAAACAGCTCTGATGATCCAACTTATCATTACAAAGCGATCGCCGTTCATAACAGGTCAATCACTTTTTCAGGCGGGCGTCCGATGGCAGCCTTGTTCTCGTGGATCACAATGGGGCGTTCGATGAGCTTGGGATGTTCGAGCATGGCGGTGAGAATCGCCTGGTCATCATCACGCTTGGCGTCGAGCCCCAGTTCGGTGAACAAAGACTCCTTGGTGCGCACCAGGTCGATGGGGCGAATTTTAAGCAACGTTAAAATCTGGCGAAGCTCATCTTCCGTTGGTGGTGTCTTGAGATAATCAACAACGGTGGGCTCGATCCCTTTTCCTTGAGAAGTTGAAGCGTCTGGCGGCTTTTGGAACAGCGTGGATTGTGGTAAATCGTGGTCATATCAGTGATTCGATTCATCAAAGAGGTTGCTTTTTATCTGTCAAAAGTTCAGTTGAAGGCTGATGCATGATCCTTTAGACGAATTGAATATGCAAATGGTGTCGAAAAAGACTTGCAAAGCGGAGCTTAAAAGACAAAAATGTAGAATTATCGTGCATTTATCACAATTTGACACTGAAATTTCACCCCGCTACTCTCTGCTTTCACACATGGTTGTGAGCCCGGTTTTTTCAGTTGCTTCTCTTTTTTCAGGCATCACGAAATAATCGGTTAAGACAGGAGACAGACCCCAATGAAGCATGCAACGCTTGGGGTTGAACTGGCGGGAATCCTCATCGTCCTGATGGCATTGGGTTGGTGGGGGGATCAGAAATTTCAGACGTCGCCCTGGTTGATGTTGTTTGGGGCTCTGTTTGGGGTGGTCGGTTTGAGTTGCAAACTGTGGTTGATCTGGCGTAACCAGTACGCGGATCGTGATCAATAAAGGGTGTTGGGCGCACTACATGACAGAATCTCAATCATCCAATCCATTCCCTGTGATCGGCATGCTTGTGAGTCTTAGCGCGACCATCCTGGTCGGCAGTCTTATTTTGCTTGGGCTGCATGTGGCCTTTGATGTCGATGCATTGCACGGCACGGGGCTCACCGCCGGTATGCTCTGGGTCGCAATGGTGTTAGGATTGATTATCATCTCTCACTTTGCCAAATTCGGACCCTGGCGTTTGACCCAGGCGACATTGGTGGCAGCCGGACCGCGACTGGTCGTCTGCCTCATCGCTGTGGCTTTGAATATCAAGGTCTTGAAAATTGATCCCTTATGGACCGTCATTGACCTGTGTGTCCTGTACTTTGGACTCCTGGCAGTAGAGACCTACCTGGTCTGGCATTACGTAACGCATCACAATTGGACCGATGACAACGCCAAGCCGGCGGATACCCACGGTCCTGCTCACACGGAGGTGTGCACCTCATGAATTTATTCGCTCTGACAACACTTGCTGCTGGAAGCCCCGTCGGCCACGTGATCGACAAGCCGATCTACGGGCAGTGGGGCGTTAGCAATGCCACCGTCATGCTCATCCTCAGCGCCATTGTGACGCTGCTGGTTCTGGTCCCAGCTGCCAAGAAAATTGCCACCGGCAAGTCAGGCACCCTCGAAGACCTGCGTGCCAAGGGTACACTGGCTAACCTCGTTGAGGTGATCTGCCTGTACCTGCGTGACGAAATCTTCAAGCCACTGCTCCGCGAAGACACCGACAAATACATCGGCGTCCTGTGGACTTTCTTCTGGTTTATCCTCATCAACAACCTGCTGGGTCTGGTTCCCTTTGCAGACGTGTTGGCCATGTTCAAGATCAATTCCATGGCAACCGATCACGGTGAAGTTTTCGTCGGTATCGGCGGGACGGCAACCCAATCCATCTGGGTCACCAGCGCCTTGGCCATCATCTCGTTCATCTTCATGAACGGCACGGCGTTGAAGAAAGACTTTGTCGGATTCTTCAAGCACCTCACGGCTGGTGCACCGGTCTTCATGTGGCCGATCATGGTCCCCGTTGAAATCATCGGCACGTTCGTCAAGCCGTTTGCTTTGTCCCTGCGACTCTTTGCCAACATGACCGGTGGTCACATCATCGTCGGTACCTTGCTTGGTTTTGTTGTATCGTTGAGTATTGGGTTAGGTGGTGTTGCCGGCCATGGTCTGGCTTTGCTGCCACTGTTGGGTACGATTGCCATTTACATGCTTGAAGTGTTGGTGGCATTCATTCAGGCGTTTATTTTCACCTATCTGACCGGCCTGTTTTTGAGTCAGTTGATTGTCCATGACCACGATCATGAACATGATCATGGTGACGATCACGGCCACGCCCCACAAGCTCATTGAGATTGTTTATAACGCCCCGGAGGTTGAGTGAGACAGCCTTTTGACCGTGACAGGCGGGGTTTGAAACCGATGTGTTCTTGCCACATCAAAACAACGTTTATGGAGATCTTCAAGATGAAGAAATTCGCAATGCTTTCCGCAATGGCAGTCCTCTTTGCTGCCGTCCCCGCCATGGCTCAGGATGCTCATGGTGTCGCTGAAGCCGTCGGTGCTGTTGTCAGCAACGGTGGTGCTTTCGGTGCTTACTTCGGTGCCGCCATCGGTGCCGGTCTGGTTGCCATCGGTGCCGCTAAAGGTATCGGTCGCATCGGTGGTTCCGCTGTTGAGTCGATGGCTCGTCAGCCCGAAGCTGCCAAGGACATCTCAGGTGCGATGCTTCTGTCCGCCGCTCTGATCGAAGGCGTCAGCCTCTTCGGTGTGGTTGTGACCCTGCTTATCGCCCTTAAATAAGCGATACAAATCACAAGGCATACGATTCGATTTTCGGGTCGTATGCTTGAGCGCCCTGAAGCTTCACGGTGTTCAAGCATTCGACCCCCCGGTAGTGGATGTAAGGCAAGTTGACCTGCATTCACGACTGGAAGTTGACTTGAAAGCTCGGTAGATAAAAGGAATGACCATGAGCATGCAACCGTCCGTTTTGAACCTGGTTTTGGCCGCTGGAGGCGACAATCCCTTCGCCGGTACGATCTATCAGGGTATCGCCGCCGCCATCGTTTTCATCGTGGTGTTGGTGATCCTCAAGAAGCTTGCCTGGGGTCCGATTCTTACGGGCTTGCAGGATCGTGAAAACAAGATCAAGACTGATCTGGAAGAAGCAGAGAAGTCAGCCAAGGATGCGACCGCGACCCTCAAGCAGTACGAAGCCAAGCTCGCCGCTGCCCAGGAAGAATCCCGCAAGCTCATTGAAGAAGCTCGCGGTGAAGCCCAGCGTGTTGCTGCTCAGCTCAAGGATCAGACGCAGACTGAAATCACGCAGATGAAAGACAAGGCTGCCCGTGATATCAACGCTGCCAAGGAACAGGCGCTCACCGAGTTGTACGCGCAGGCCGCCGTCATGAGCACGCAGATCGCCGGCCGCATTCTCAAGCGTGAACTCAATGCCGATGACCAGCAGGCCATCGTCGATGAATCGCTTGCCCAGCTTAAAGCTGAGAACAACTAAGCGCGTACTTTGATACTGTGACAATAACTGCAACACTGCCCCCGGAATTGTGTTGCTGATGTCTTGAAAAGATTGACACTATGCCCGAACACATTGAAAAAGTCGCCCGCACGGTTGAAGACATTTACGGTCTTGCACTCGTGGAGATGGCTCAAAAGGCAGGCACACTTGACGATGTCGCTGAAGAAGTTCAGGACCTCTCCAAGTTGTTGGCCAGCGAACCCCAACTCATGAAGCTCCTGGCTAACCAGGTCTTGGGGACCAGCGAAAAAGCAGGCAGCATTGAACGCCTCTTTAAAAGCCAACTCAGCGAACTGGTTTACAACTTCATTCAGACCGTCAACCGCAAAGACCGTCTGGACAAGCTCCCAGGCATTTTCAAGTCCGTCCTGCGAATCATTGACCAGCGTAACGGCATCGTTGAAGTCGATGCCTACGTGGCAACCGAATTGTCCAGCGATGCATTGGATTCGCTGGCTCAGAAAATCGGTGGGGCGATTTCACGCAATGTCATTCTCAATCAGATTGTCGATGCGAGTCTCATCGGCGGTCTCAAACTACGGGTCGGTGACAAACTCATTGACGGCAGCATTGTCACGCAGTTGAAGTTGCTTGAACGTAAGATCGTGGCCGGAGGTCGCGAAAAAGCCAAAGGGGATTTGGCGAGTTTGATTGTGGAGTGAGGAAAAGAGGGACTAGGGACTAGCGACTTGGGACTAGGGAAAGGCAAGAAAGTTAATGGGGGTGGTCAAGCGATATGAAGATTTGGTCGCTTGGCAAAAAGCCTACCAACTTGTACTTCAAGTCTACAAAGTCACGCGGAGTTTCCCAAAGGATGAGCAGTTTGGACTGACATCACAGGTTAGACGAGCAGCCATAAGCATCCCATCCAACATTGCTGAAGGTTGGGGCAGAGGCTCTCGAAAGGAATATATACGGTTTTTAGAGATCGCTCGAGGATCCATTTACGAACTTGATACACAGCTACGATTGGCAAAGGACCTTGGATACTTGCAACAACAGAACTGGGAAGTGTTGAATCTCGCACATGAAGTCAGCAAAATCCTTAACGGATTAATCATTTCAGTGCGACGTCCAGTCAACAACCCCTAGTCCCTAGTCGCTAGTCCCTAG
>JBICHS010000536.1:0-8384 GCA_043101135.1 Phycisphaeraceae bacterium JB051 | reverse complement strand
TGACGATCCATCTGAGGCCAGTAAAAAACCAAGGCAGCTTGCGGGTTGACGGCTAACTGTTTTCCCTTGGCGCTGTGATAGTTGGTGTAAAAACACAGGCCCTGCGCATCGAGCCCTTTAAGCAGCACGATCCGGGCAGCCGGACGCCCCTGCTCATCGGCGGTAGCCAAAGTCATGGCGGTCGGGTCGAGGATATCTGCCTTGATGGCCTCATCAAGCCATGCCTGAAATTGACTGATCGGGTCAGCAAGCAGATCACCGCGGGTCAGGTCCGCCTGATTAAAGTCACGTCGCATATCACTGAGGTTGCTCATGGGGATATTGTAGATGATCCAGCGTGGCGCCCCAATTCTCTGGCGTGTGTTGATGGTGGAAAACAAGCGATCCAGCTACCAAACACAGGGCAAGCTATCGCTTTTTTAACTTTTTTCACAAAAGATTGCCTGATACCTCTGGAAAATTCTGACGAGCAAACTAATTTAGAATCGAGAAACGAAATTGTTGCTCGAAGCAGTCCGCCGCGATGCTCCGATCTGTCAGGGACGTCAGGTCGTCAACTGGAAATTGCATTGCGGATGGCCGTGTCAGGTGAATGGCGTATGCAGCGTGTGCACCATCACCAAGTGTTGGGAGTCCCCCGAGGATACAAGCAGTCCGAGAAGTAAAGATTGCCGAATCGTCCAGTCTGAGCCCTGGAAAGGATCGTAGCGACAGCGATCTGAGATGGGTTCACAATTGTTACACAAGCCAATGGAGTTTTGCAGATTGCAAATGGCCACGCCATGAGCTCTGTTCATTTTCTAATTCAGTCGATTGTCAAGTACCGCGCACGAGCCATTCTCGCGGTCGTGATGGTCATGGGCGTCACGATGCTGACTTTGCTGCCTCCCCTGATTCTGGGCTGGGTGGTCGACGAAGTCATCGGCAAGGGGCGCTACGCGCTACTCCCACCCCTGATGATGCTCTCACTGGCCATGCCCTGGGTCAGCGGCCTGATGCAGACCATCGGTAACTACTCCGTGATCATGACCAGCCAACGCATCGTCTTTGACATGCGATTGACCCTCTACCGAGCAGTCCAGCATCTGTCCGTTCGCTACCTGCAGAACACGCCCACCGGCAAGCTCATGGAACGACTCCGTGGCGATATCGAACAGGTGCAGACCATCTTCTCAGGCCAAATGGTCAACCTCGCATCGCAGCTGGTCACGGCATTGGTGGCCATCGTGGTCATGCTTTACCTGAGTTGGCAACTCACGCTCATCGTCCTCTTTGGCGTGAGTATGTATGTGTTCAACTACAAATGGTTCGTCCGCCGCATCCGAACGGTGCAAAACCGCATGCGGTCCACACTGGACCGCCTCTCAGGCCGTGCCCAGGAACGATTGGCAGGCAACATCGTCGTTCAAGCCTACAACTCACAACGCAATGAACGTCGCGTTTTCACGCGGGCCAACTTCCTCACCGAACGTGTGCATCACCGGTTCCGCCAACTCAATAATGCCTACGGTATGTCCTCATCCGCGTTGACCTGGACCACCTTTGCCACCGTGCAGCTGTTTGGCACCTATCTCGTGGTCATGGGCAATATCCAATACGGTGCTGTCATCGCCGTCGCTGCCTACACGTGGCGGCTGCTTCAACCTGCTGTGCAGTTGGCGGAATTGTCCAACCAACTTGAGCAAACCAAAATCTCGCTGGACCGCATCGTGGAACTGATTCAGGCAGAGCGTGACTTCACCGTCAAGACGGGTAAGAAGCTTCCTGAACTCAAAGGCCATGTCACCTTTGAAAATCTCAGCTTCCAGTACGAGCCGGACAAACCCGTGCTCAAGAACATCAACCTTGACGTTCAGCCAGGGCAGATCGTTGCCTTTGTCGGTGAAACCGGGTGCGGCAAATCCACAAGCATCAGTCTGATCTACCACTACTACGAAGCGGTTGGCGGGCGCCTGCTCATTGATGGTCATGACATCAACGAACTGGACACCCGCTGGTATCGCAACCACCTGGCAATGGTCCCCCAGGACCCGATCGTGCTTGATGACACTTTGGCCAACAACATTGCCTACGGCGATCCCAACGCCAGTATCGAACGCATTGAAAAGGCAGCCAAAATGGCGGAGCTTTCGAGCATCATCGAACGCCTGCCCAAGGGTGTGCATACGCTGCTGGGCGAGGAAGGTTC
Organism: Phycisphaeraceae bacterium JB051; assembly: GCA_043101135.1. Taxonomy (GTDB): domain Bacteria; phylum Planctomycetota; class Phycisphaerae; order Phycisphaerales; family Phycisphaeraceae; genus UBA7800. The sequence goes on along the minus strand of JBICHS010000536.1, from coordinate 6,196 downwards.
CAAGCTCTCCGTCGGTGAACGGCAGCGTCTTTGCATTGCCCGCGCGATCCTCAAGGACCCGACCATTCTGATTCTCGATGAAGCGACCAGCAGTCTGGACCCGCAGTCCGAAGCACTGATCCAAAAGGCGCTCAACCGTGTCATGCAGGATCGCACGACCTTCATCATCGCGCATCGACTTTCGACGATTGTCCACGCTGACATCATCGTCGTCCTGGACAAGGGCAACATCCTTGAGATGGGCACCCATGCCCAGTTGATGAGTAACTGCAAGAGCCGCTATCGTCACCTGTTTACCACGCAGATGGCCTCGACCACCGCCAAAGCAAGGGAGAGTGCCTGATGCGACAACCCATCATCTCCCACGTCCGGGGCATCCTCAAGGCGTCTGCTGAAGTCAGCAAACGCCTGATGCGCGATGGCAAGTATTCAAGCAGTGGTGCCACCAAACGTATTTTCAAACGATACATACTGGGACGCCACCCATGGATCGTCCTCTCGGTGGGTATCTTTGCAGCCATCCTCGGCATGCATGTTTATGTCTACCCGACGGTCGCCCGGTACATTGCTGACGACATTGTCCAGATTGGCATGTTGACGCAGGTCAATACCGATCCCGCACCCTCAGTGCATACCTCCGACAAAACCATCCCCATGATGCATCAATCCAAACGGTATCGCGATTCCTGGACAACCAGGCTCGACGCCAAACCGGGATTGACCACCGAGCAGAAACTCCAGCGATTGGCGTTACTCGTTGCAGCGGTGATCATCTGGGAAATCACCCGCCATCTCATGGCCACGCATCTGTTCTTTGCAACTGCCCGTCTCACGCAGGAAGCAACGTTTCACATGCGCAATCACATCCATGAGAAACTCCACCAACTCAGCCAACCGTATCACGATGCCCATTCACCGGGGCGTCTGCTCACGCACCTGTTCTCGGACATGCAGGCGATGACGCACTGTTTTACGATGCTCATGCGCCATATTCCCAACGGCTTTGCAGGCATTATTGCAGGCACGATCATCACATTTGTCATTGATTGGCGGCTGGCGTTATTGGTGATGTGCGCGTTGCCTGCCTATGCTGTGGCATACAAGTATTTCTCCACGCAGATGCGCAATGTCAACCGTGACATTCGTGAACGCCAGGGCCGTCTTGCCGGTCACATTGCCAACCGCATTTCGCTGTTTCATGTGACCAAGGCCTTTAGCCGTGAGATCCGTGAGACGTTGATTTTGGCGCGTACCACCAAGCCACTGCTCCAACGTCAGGTTGTCTCAGGCATGCTCAACACCTGTCTGGCTGCGACCTGTGGCATCATCGCCGGGACCACCACCACCATGGTCATGTGGATCAGTGCTCAGAAGTGCCTGGATGGCACGATGACCGCCGGTGAGTTACTGATGTTCCATGGCACGGCGGCAAACATGTTCCAGCCCATCACCATGATCATCAACGAAGTCGCCGTCATGCAGCGTCTGGAAACCGTCTGCGCCAAAATCGTCCGTGTGATGGATGAACCCATTGCCATTGACGATCCCAATGATCCACTGAAAGTCCCAGACTCGGCGTGTGAAATTCGCTTTGATCATCTGACCTTCCAGTATCCCAACACACCGACCCCGGCGATTGATGATCTGGATATCACCATCCCTGCCGGCGCCAAGGTCTGCATTATGGGGCCATCAGGTTCAGGCAAGAGTACGCTCGCCAAACTCGTCGCCCGGTTCTATGATCCGACGCAAGGCAGCATCCTCGTCAACGATCAAAACCTCAAGCGATTCAAACTCACCGACCTGCGTAATCTCATTCGCTACGTCCATCAGGAACCGGTCGTTTTCTCAGGTACCATTGGCGATAACATCCGATATGGCTCGGAAGACGCGGACCAGCAAACCGTGGTCAAATCCGCACAGAACGTGCTCATTCACGACTTTATCAGCACGCTGCCTGCCCAGTATCGCTCGTTGACGCATGAACGTGGACTCACGTTATCAGGTGGTCAGAAACAGCGAGTGAATCTTGCCCGCGCCTTGGTCAGTGACCCGCATGTTCTGGTGCTTGATGACTGCACCAGCGCACTGGACGCAGACACCGAAGCCAAGCTCATCGACAATCTGGGCAACGTGCTCTCGGATCGTACCGCACTACTGGTTTCACATCGCGTCTCAGTTGCTTTGTCCTGCGACATCGTCCTGATGCTCGACGGTGGCAAGATGGTGCAAATGGGCGAACCCGATCACCTGATCAAACAACCCGGGCCGTTCAGAGAACTCTACGAGCAACAACTCGCCCGCGCTCAACACGCCCAGGAAGGAACCAACGCAGCATGAGTTGGCCAACATGAAAAACATGGTTATTTGAAACGTACTGAAAATAAGATGGAATTGGGATGAACCACAGAGTCACAGAGACACAGAGCCCGAAAATAAGAAGAAACACTTGATTCATTCTTTTCCTCTGTGACTCTGTGCCTCTGTGGTTCATCCTTAACATGACAGAGACAAGGTTGATGAACAAAAAACCAAACGCGTTTGATCAACCCATAATTAACAGGTAATCCAATGTCCACCACCAATCAATCCCAAGGCAATAGTCGCCCGCCCCGCACCGTCAAGCCCAAGTTCCGTTGGAAGTTTATTCTGCTATTCATGTTCATGCTGTTTGTCGGGGCTATCGTCGCGAGCCTGACAATCAATATCGACCTGAAAATCCAAGGCGTTGGCTACATCACCACCGATGAAGAAGTCGAACTGCGTCCCTCTGTGGAAGGTGCGATCGCACAGGTCATGTTCCATGACGGTGAAGCGGTCAAGCCCGGTGACCTGCTCATCCAGCTCAAAGCCGACGTGCAGATGGCTGCCTTCGAGGAAGCCGAAAGTGATCTTAAAGCCAAGCGGGCACAACTTGCAGAAACGCAGACCAACATCAAACTCCGCCAGGCTCGCCGCAAAGCCAATCTCTTCCAGGCCCAACAGGAACTGGAACTGGCTCAGCGTAAACTCAAACGCATGGAAGATGCAGGCGGCGGCTTTTCACGTTCGGAACTCGAAGACACGCAACTGAAAGTCAGCGTCATGACCAGCCGCGTCTCAGAGTTGATGCTCGATTACGATGAACTGGATAGACAGCAATTACTGGTGATCAAGGAACAAATCTCTGCTGCCCAGAAACGTGTCCTATTGCACAAAGCTGAATGCGATGCACGACAGATCCGCGCAACCATGGCAGGTCAGGTTTACTTCAATCGTTTTGAGGAAGGCGAAGTCGTCAAACCTGAACACGTGCTTGGGCAAATCTTTGACACCAACGCATGGGTGGTCAAAGTCCGTATTCCCGAACGCTATCTGGGAAGAGTAAAAATCGGCCAGGAAGTGAAAGTCGAAACCGCTGCTTACTGGGCGTGGCAACATGGCTATCTCACCGGCAAAATCACACGCATGATCCCCGTCGTCGACACACAGGCTACCGGTGATGGTGTCTTCTATGTCGAAGCCCAGCTGCCCAACCCCGGCTATGCCCTGCAACCAGGCATGACAGCAACCGCATGGGTCGGCGCCGGTAAAGCTCCGGTTTTGATGACGTTGCTGTATTGATCGATCAAGTGAAAGACATTTTTACAACAGAGGACACAGAGAGCACACTGAGCCTAAAACTATCATTTGTTTTCTGACTCTGAGACCTCTGTGTTCTCTGTGGTTCATTTAAAACAAGCTCAATCCACAAACCACTGACGTAAGTCGTCGAGGGTCACACCTTCAAGATTCGGCACGACGCGCGTCGCCTGACCGAGCAACTCTGCCGGGCCGGTGGTGGTCAAACCAAGTACTTGCAAGCCTGCTGCCTTGGCGGACTGAATGCCAGTCGCGGTGTCTTCGATGGCGACGGCAGTCGCGGGTGTGATGTTACGATCAGGGTATTTCTCAGCCAACAGCTGCACGGCCTTGGCATAGCTTTCAGGGTCCGGCTTGGAGTGCGTCACATCGTCAGCGGTCACCGTCACATCAAACACATTGGCAAGTCCAAGCTTGGCCAGGATGATGCGGATGTCCAGCTGGGTCGCGCCGCTGGAGATCGCAATGGGAATCTGTCCTGACAGTTGTTCGATGAGTTCAACCGAGCCAGGGATCGTCTCAACGCCTTCGTTGACTTCCAGTTCAAAGGCCTCCGCCTTTTCCTGAACCAGCTCAGGCAAACGTGCTTCAACCTCGGGTGATGACGTCTTACCCGGCTGAGCCCCCAGGATCACGCGAAAGGCATCGCGATCATCAAAGCCGACGAACTGATCAAGGTAATCTTCCCATGAGAGTTCAAACCCCAAGGGCTTACCCACCCGCAAAAACGCACGGTGATGCAAGGGTTCGGAGTCGACAATCACGCCATCAAAATCGAAAACTATACAGCTGGGCATGGAGGGGAGTTTAGAGGACGGGCGTGTATTTTTCAATTATCTGACATGTTACAAAGCCGTATCCGCTCATGATGCGGATCACTTGTCATACAAACCACCTTTGCCCCGACTGCCCAGCCCCAGACGAGCAAACCAATTGGCTGATGAGTCAAAAATGTCAGTTGAGCAGGCGATCGCATCGCTATTCATGCGACTGAGTCTCATTATCCGGTCATTTATATATATCTTTTACTACAAAAGAGTTATCACAAAAAAATTTTCTACTTAATATGCCAACCAACTTGAATCGAACCGATAGACATCTATACTGTGACCAATAGGACAAACGAACTAGACACAAATTCTCTGATATAAAGGTTATCCATCATGCCTCACATTATTGCTGAGCCCTGCGTGAACACCAAGGACACCGCTTGCGTTGAAGTCTGCCCCGTCGATTGTATTCATCCCACCAAGGACGACGACGACTTTGAAACCGCTGAAATGCTTTACATCGATCCGAGCACCTGCATTGACTGCGGCCTGTGCGTCGATGAATGTCCCGTCAAAGCCATCTTCCCCGAAGAAGACCTTCCCGAAGAATGGGAAGAATACGTGGCTAAGAACGCGGAATACTTCGAATAATTAAGCAGTCCGCGAAACTGTTAAGTATTCAACCGGGCATCGCATTGGCTAAACGTCAGAGTTTGCACTCGAACGTTTGACCAATGTGGTGCCCGGTTTTTTGTTGCGCGTTGAAGACTGCAATATACTGCTCAAACCGCTTGCGGTTAAGCGCATCAACAACTCTACACTGATTGGAATTTGTATCAGCCATGTCCAAACCCACCATCATCATCACTGAAACACTCGATCCGGTTTGCGCCCAATGGCTCGAAGAACGTGCCAATGTCATCTGGCATATGCATGATCAACCCGGCGTCGAAGACATCCTTGCCAGCATCGACGGCGCCGTCGTGCGTACCTATACGCAGGTCAATGACGCGTTCATGGACCTGGCGCCCCACTGCAAGGTCATCGGCCGAGCCGGTGTCGGTTTGGATAACTTCGATTTACCGGCCTGCCAGAAGCGCGGCGTGCAGGTGGTCTACACCCCTGATGCCAACACGCAGGCTGTCGTCGAATACGTGTTCGGCCTGATTCTCGATCACTACCGCCCGCGCACGGCCATGCCCGAGTGTGTCAGCGACAAAGCCTTCCACGGCCTGCGCAAGACGCAGGTCGGCCTGCAGATCAATGAACTCACCCTGGGCATCCTCGGTTTTGGGCGGATCGGTAAACGCATCGGCCAGGTTGCCACCGCGTTTGGTATGAAGGTTATCGTCAACGACATCATCGATGAGTTCGTGCTACGTGATGCTGTGGATTACGATTTCAAGTTCGTCGACAAGCAAACCCTCTACAGCCAAGCCGACATCCTCACCGTGCATACCGATGGCCGCAAAGACAATCATCATCTACTCAATAGCGATGCCTTTGATCTGCTCAAGCCCGACTGCCTGTTCATCAATGCAGCGCGTGGCATGCTCGTCAACGATGCTGATTTAGCTGCATGGCTTAAAGCCAATACAAACGCCCATGCCATTCTCGATGTCCACGATCCCGAACCCCCACAGGCCGACAACCCGCTCTGGCCTTACACCGACCGCGTGAAAATGCTCCCCCACCTGGCCTCGCGCACCGACAGTGCGCTGCAAAACATGAGCTGGGTCGTCAAAGATGTCATGGCCGTGCTGGAAGGCGCCGAGCCGAAGTATCCGGCGTTTTGATTAACATTC
>JBICHS010000535.1:0-6785 GCA_043101135.1 Phycisphaeraceae bacterium JB051 | reverse complement strand
ATGAGTATCGTGATGGCTGGGGTAATGTGCAATTGCCCGGAAATGACAATATTGATTGTTCTGATATACCAACTGGCGTAGGTTCTAATCAAGGCAGTGATCGTCATACGTTGAATCATGGCTGGTGTATTACAAGTACTGACGATGTTTTTTCTGCAGACAGCTATGGTATGGATGGTTTGATATCTAATGCTACTACTGGCAGTGAATATGAAGTAGATATGTCGATGAGCATGCCTATTTTACCTGATGATTGGCAGGTAGCTCTCTCAAGTCCACCACTTAAAATAATTAACCGGTCTTCTAATCCAATCAGTTGGGGTGCAAACGAAATTAAAATTTCACTATTGGTGTATGTCAATGGAGATGCCAATCAAGATGGAAACGCCAATGAGACGGTTGTTGACAGTGATAGTAGTGGCAGTAATGGAAGTGAAATACAAGAAGCCGAATACAGCTGGCGTAGCGTGACAAGTAATGCATTGCCTTCGGTTTCGTTGGGTGCGGGGGCGTCACAGACTTTCAGTCTGAACTTTCCATTAAGTACAAATGTGAATATCCCAATTGGTGAACATCTGCTGGTTTTGGTGAAAGACCCGGATGCAAATGTATCAACGCAAAACGACGGACTTGCCACACATACTGATGTGTATGGTACAGATTCGGATTTTGTTTTTGCACGCGTCAAATTCTATCCCCGAGGAGGTGTGCCGGACATGGTTCTGGAGATTCGTTAGTTCGACATTGTTGTGAGTTGATTTTGTTGTGAGTAACACATGCTGCCAGGGAATGGCACATGTTTGACAGAAAGATGCAGACAGGAGGTCTGCAGAGAAAGCCGTGGCTCGAATACTTGTACTGGAAACAACCGGCTGCTTGACCTACGGGATTGTTGCGCAGAGCGGGAGCAAAGGAACATTGCGATGCAGTGCGCCTGCGATGTCCGCTGCATCGGATATCTCCGCTGCTGTCAATGAAGTGCTGGACCAACTGCGTGAACAGACAAAGAGAAAATTGCCTTCCTCGGCAGTGCTCGTGAGTTCTTCAGCAGTCAGTGATTTACTTTTTCTTCCCGTGGCCCCACGCAACCCCAGGCCGCGCGAGCAGATGAACGAACTGATCCGATGGGAGTTCGAAGAAGTCTACGTTCGGCAAAGTGACATGTGGTCACTGGGCGCTTTGCTTCAAGGTAAAGGACACATCACTGCTGATCAGCGTCGCCAAATCGAGGCCGGTGATGTCGCAGGATCACGCCGGGTTTCCGTTGCAGATGCGTATCGCTCAACCGTCTCTAGCCAGCAGTTTCAAGACGCGCTGGCCTTGCAGGAGTCATTGGTTGCAACCGATGACGAACTGGCATTAGGCTGGTGCGCCCAATCGCAAAATGCTGAAGATGGACGCTATGCCTGGCATTGTGCAGGCATCGGGATCAGCCTTCGCAGCCAATGGGTCAAGGCCCTTAAAAACCGCAACATCACCTGCAACTGGGTCTACCCGCAACTCGGGGCCGCCCTGCCATTGATGGACACACAAACCGATGGCCTGCTCATCGACATCCAGCAGGAAATCTTCGGTCTTTACCAAATCGTCAACGGCCATGTCGATTCAATCACCACCCAACCCTGTCTGCATGGCATGCCCGAACCGGACACCGTCGCGCTGGCGGTCGCCAAATTCATGCAGCCTGACACACAGGTCGTCCATGTCCTGGCAGACGATGCTGCTTATGCATCCATTGAACACGCGCTTGTCAAAATGCTCCGAAGCATCAAAGTCCAACGCATTGAATTGCCACAGCCGCCTGTTGAATCCTCGCCTTGTCCCACATCTGTCTTGGCTTCAATGCAGGGCGCCGCAATGCACGCTTTAAAACAGTGTCCAGTCAATCGCCTGCCGCGTATTGAAGCCCAACCGCCCAAACCGGCTGCATGGAAAAACCGTGAGCTCTGGCCCTGGGCGATTATCGCGCTGATGATCATTGCCTTTGGTTGCCTTGAGACATACACACGTTTTGAAGCACATGAAAAAGAAATCGCGTTGGAAGACCTGGACATCGAATACGAATACCGCCTGCGACTTCAGAAAGAAGCCCAGGAAATGCGATCGCAGATTCACAATATGGAAAAGGTCCATGAAGCCAAGCTCCGCGAGTTGGATCAGTTGCATCACCGTATCAACGTCTTGAACAACATCGTGCTCAATCGCCAGAAACTCGTGCCCGGACTTTTACAGGCAGTGGGCAATGCAGTGACACAAGGTGTCGTGCTCGATCGTCTGGAAGAAAGCAAGGATCGCTCTGGGATGACGCTTGAAGGTTGGGCCATGAAAGACACCAACGCCCAGCAGTTTGCCAAGCGTCTGAACCAGAACCTGGCGCAATGGAACTACGTGGTGGGAACATTCGAACTCTCACGCGGCAAAGGCCGCTACGGTATCGACGGCTTTAACCTCAAAGCCCGTTTGATCCGAAAGTCCGAGACAAACAAGGAGGGACATGATGATCAATAAATGGCGCAACATGTCCACCGCTGATCGACGTCGCACGCAAATCCTCATCGGCTTTTTGATTCTTGCGATCTACATGCCCATGTACTACATCAGCAGTGACAAGCTCTTTGAAGCTCAGCGTATGCTCAATCGTCGTAAAGACCGTATCGAAAAACGCATCAACTACAAAGACATCGACACCGGCGGCATCACCGTCAAAGCCATGCAAAACCGCGTTGATGAGGTGGACAAAAAAATCAAACAGGCTTCACAGACCCTGGCGCAGATCAACAGCCATTTTGCACCCGTAGAATCGACTGATTTACAGCGGCAGATCATGCTTGAAATCTCCGCCGCCGCAGAACGAACCGGCGCGCATCTGGTCGCCATCTCCCCCCGGCGTGTTGCACGAGGCGATGACTCAATCACCCGGGCCAACATTGATCCGGTGACCGGCAGGCCCATGCTTGACCTGACGCTTAACGCACGCTTTGGGGCGCTGCTTCAATTTTTAAATGCGTTAAACGAGCTTTCCTATCACGTCGCCGTGATGCATGTAAAGCTCGAAGCACCCCAGCTTCCACGCGACCGTAGCGCAACACAGGTGGACCCAAGTCTGCTTCAAATCCAACTGATTGTTTCGGAGTGATGTACAGATGACCGTTCGAGATCATTTTGAAAACCTGCTTGAAACCTGCGTGAAACTCGGCGCTTCGGATCTGCATCAATCAAGAGATCAGCCGGTGAGTTTTCGCAATGACGGCCAGCTTCGCCCGCATGGCGATCAAGTGTTTTATGCCGAGTCGATCGCCGCGATGGCAGACGGGATCATGCCCCCCAGACAACAGAGCGAGTTTGCCACACGCTGGACCGTTGACCTTGGATACACTGCGGATAACGGCGAGCGTTTCCGTGTGAATTGCTATCGAGAGATGGGCCAACCTGCCATGGCGGTGCGACATCTCAATCAAAACATTCTCTCGCTTAAAGACCTGGGTTTACCCGAACCCCTTCGCGAATTGGCTTACCTCAAGTCCGGACTGGTGTTGGTTACCGGCGTGACCGGCAGCGGTAAATCCACCACGCTGGCGGTCCTCATTGACGAGATCAACCGTCACCGCAACTGTCACATTCTCACCGTCGAAGACCCTGTGGAATTCGTTCACAAAAACCATCAGTCGCTGGTGCATCATCGGGAAGTGCATACGGATGTACCCAGCTTTGCAGATGCGGTTCGTGCGGGTTTACGTGAAGACCCTGACGTGATCATGGTCGGCGAGATGCGCGATCTTGAGACGATGCAGACATCCATCATCGCAGCCGAAACCGGTCACCTGGTTTTCTCGACATTGCATACCGGCGAGGCCGTCGGTGCCGTTGAACGCTTCATCGGTCACTTCACAGGTGACGAACAGGCTACCGCCCGCCATCGCATTGCCATGGTGCTGCGTGCCGTCTTTGCCCAGCAGTTGGTCCCCGGCATCAACGGTAAAGGCCTCGTCCCCGTTGTCGAATTGCTCAAGGTTAACCACGGGGTCGCGCACCTGATCCGCCATTCCAAAACCGAGCAACTGCATTCACTCATGGAGTCCGGCGCAGAACAAGGCATGTGGACCTTGGATCAACACCTGGCAAGATTGGTTTATAGCAACACAATCTCGCGCGATACGGCATTGTCGCATTGCAAAAATGTCGAATCGTTTGAAAGACTGGTTCAGGTTGCCAGCAGTCAGGAGTCGTCATCATGGCTGTAACCGAAGCAACACTCATCGACGCGGGTATCCGCATCGGCCTGCTCTCTGAAGCCTCCGTGCAACAACTGCGACTGCAAGCCAAACGTGAACGCCTCAGTCTCGTGGAAGTCGTCACGCGTGCCGGTCGCTTTCCTGAAGCAGCGTTGTATCAAGCCTTGGCGGATGCGCGAAAGATGCCGTTCCTTAAAGCCTCGCAGTTGATCGCTGACCACGAAGTATTGGACATGATCCCAAGACAGGTCCGCCAGCAACGCCTGGCATTGCCCGTCAAAACAGAAGATGGCAAGCGATATCTGGCGTTAACCGATCCGGACGACCGGATGAGTATCGAGCGCATCGAACGCGCGACCGACATGGTCTTTGAGCCGGCGATGGCTGATCCTGAGTCATTAAAAAAAGCGATTCTCAACAGCCGTGAAGGCGAAGCCCAGGCAGGTCAGGCGATGCTGTCCGCAGGTACCAATGCCGAATCAAACGATCCGGTGCGTCTGCTGGATGATATCTTCAAAGAAGCATATCTGCGCCGGGCTTCGGATGTGCATTTTGAGCCACAGGAATCAGGGCTGCGTATCCGCCTGCGTGTTGATGGGCATCTACAGGACTACCCGCGTTTGCTTTCGCAAGCCGATGAAGACGCCTTGATCAACCGTGTGAAAGTGCTCTCGTCACTGGACATCGCTGAGCAGCGAACCGCCCAGGACGGTGCAATGAAATATGCGGTGATGGATTGGAACCTGCCCCAAACCGACATCCGTGTTGCCACCATCCCCACACGCTGGGGTGAGCGCATCACCATGCGACTGCTCGGCCAAGAAACCGGGCAACTCTCCCTCGAAGACCTGGGCATGTCCGAAGCAATGCTCAAGGGATTCAATCAGGCCATCGGGCGCCCCCATGGGATGATCCTGGTCACCGGCCCCACCGGTAGTGGTAAATCCACAACACTCTACGCAGCCATCCGCAAATTGCCTTTGGATCAAGTCAACGTGCTGACGGTTGAAGACCCCATTGAACAGACCATCGAACGCATCAACCAGGTCCAGGTCAGCGGCAAAGTCGGTTTTGCCCAGGCGCTGCGATCGTTCCTTCGTCATGACCCCGATGTGATTCTCGTCGGTGAAATTCGTGACCGCGAAACCGCGGACATCGGGTTGCGCGCGGCCATGACAGGCCACCTTGTGCTCTCAACCTTGCACACCAATGATTCTGTCTCCGCAGTGACACGTTTGGTGGACATGGGGGCTGAACCTTATCTCATTGGTTCAACACTCATCGGCGTGCTGGCGCAGCGCCTGGCGCGGCGGTTGTGTAAGCATTGCTGCAAAACACGGCCAGCAAGCAGTGATGAATTACAGTCACTTGCTTTGCCTGAGGGTGAATCGATTGAGATTCATGAACCATGTGGTTGTTCGTTCTGTCTGGGAACAGGATATACCGGGCGCATCGGCTTGTTTGAATCCTTATGGATCACGCGCGAACTGCGCAGCGCGATTGCTGAAGGTGTCGGTGAAACACAGCTTCGCAAGATGGCGATGAATCTCAGCACGCTGTGGGAAGACTGCCGCGCGAAAGTACTTGATGGCAAGGTGTCCTTGTCCCAAGTCCTGCCATACAAGTGGGAGGACGATTGACATGCCCACGTACAGCTACACCGGCCTGGATAACACCGGTCAACAGCGCAAAGGCACGATCGAAGCTGAAAGTGAAAAACTCGCAGCACGCCTGTTGCGTGATCGTTCCATTTACGTTTTGAAAATCCGTGTCGGTGAAGAAACAGTAAGCGACACCGCGGTACAGAGCACAGGTAACAAAGTCGCGGGTTTATTTTCCCTGCAGCGTTACTTGCCGGTAACCACGGCTGATTTGATTGTCGTGTTCCGCCAGCTTTCCCTGATGCTCCGCGCCGGTCACACACTGGTAACATCACTTGATGCGGTATCGCAAATGCAGCCCAAGCCGGGTTTGCGTCGCGCCTGTTCAAACATGAGTGATGCCATCCGTCGAGGTGCGAGTTTTTCATCGAGTATTCAAGAGCACGGCCGCTACTTCCCGCCGATGGTGATCAATCTGATCGCAGCAGGTGAACGCAGCGGTAACCTCGAATCGATCATGAATCGATTGGCTGACAACTTTGAACGCAATAAAGATCTCAAACGCCAACTGCTCTCAGCCATGTTTTACCCGATGGTGGTTTTGCTTACGTCGCTGTGCGTGATTACGGCCATGGTGCTTTGGGTGATCCCGCGTTTTGCGGCCTTTCTCACAGCCCGTCGCGCCAAGCTTCCAGCATCGACACAATTTCTTTTGGACTTTGGTGCATGGGCCAAAGACTGGAGCTTCGTAATTGGTGTGACGTTGTTCGTCGCGGTGTTTCTGATTCTTGCAGCCTGCACCACCGAGTTTGGCAAGAAGATTGTTCACCGAATCCTGCTTGCTTTGCCGGTGATGGGAAAGGTCGCGCAGTACGGCGCGATGGCTCAAGTCGGCTGGAGTCTGTCCATGCTCCTGCGTAGCGGTATGCCTGCCATCCAATCGCTGCGGATC
>JBICHS010000534.1:0-2501 GCA_043101135.1 Phycisphaeraceae bacterium JB051 | reverse complement strand
TTACGCTCCGAAGGGATCACCACCGCCGAAGAGGGTGATCTGGCCATGCTCATCACGCAGTTGCTTTTCTCAGCGGTCCACCAGCAGCAGGCGATGATGGCCAATGTTTATCTGGCATACCGTGATCAATGGGAGAAGAATAAGACGCATGGCGAGTACGATCCTGATGACGAAGCTGCCGATTTTGCACAGTGTGTTGCGGATCAGACCGCGGTGCTTTGTCACTATGGTACAGCTGGTATCGTGCCTCCCAATATGACCGACGATAAGCGTTACCGCGTGGTTGAAACGTTACCTTGCTGGAACGGGCAATCGATGAGTTTTGCCATCCCCAAGCTCGGTGATGTTCTGCTGGGACGACTGGACGAAAACAATCAGCAACTGCACATTTATCCGGGTCAAATCACGCAGACGTTTGATGATCCCGACGGCGGCTGGTGTCGCGGGCGATGGTATGTAAACATGCCCGGCATGGATCACTTTGTTGATCATTCCTTCAGTGCTCATTATGCCATTTGCATGCAGCCCCAACCCCATGCCTTGGCAACGCTGTGTCAGACACTTGGTTTAGATTACTGTTCGCATAAAGGATAACCATGCCACTGTGGTTGATCATCACAATTAACGTTGTTGCGATTCCAATTTTCTGGTGCCTGGTTGTCTGGCTGATTGCAAAAGTCTCAGGTTGGCAGCAGATTGCTCGAAGCTATCCATTGACGCAAAAGATTCCCGGCGAGAAAACCGTTGGCATGCAGTCCATCCGCATTGGATACCTATCCCAATACAATAACTGTGTCACCTACGGCTTTTCGGATCAGGGCATGAGTCTGCAGCTATGGTCGATTTTCTGTTTTGGACACCCACCGATTTTCATTCCTTGGGAAGATCTGCTTGCCTATGAAACACGGGTGTTCAAAACCTTTCCCATGGTGCGAATCATCTTGGTTAAAGAGCCCGATCGCAAGCTGTTTCTGCGCCCCAAACAAGTCGAGCGTTTTGCCAAGCTCGCAGGTGACTACTGGCCCAAGACGCAGCCTTTGGACAAAACGATTGCGCAGTAACTCACGGCGATCGGACAATCAGTTCTTGACTGATTCGGTTAAAGGTGGGTGCACCGGATTCCGCCATTCGTTTCGGACGATGTCACGGTGATACTCCCATAGTTCAAATAGGCCCATGTGCTTGAGCAGTTCATCATCGGGCAATGCGGGATCGTCCGTGCGTTCAAGCCAGACCGTCAACGCGTCGTAGAGTGTTGCCTGCAAGTCTTTCGCATTTGAATCACCAATGAGATTGTTCATCTGATAGGGATCGTTTTGATTGTCGAATAACATCCACGGTTCACGGTTGGGTTTTTCGATATAGCTGTGCGTCTTGGTGCGGATTCCTCGCCATGCATAGAGTTTCTGGTGATGAGCTTCACTGTAGCCGTGATAGTTGGCAATCAACGCAGACTCAGGTTGTGTTGCATCGGCATCCGTGAGATAGGTTGATAAATCCAACCCCTGGAATGTCGCTGGCTTCTCCCATTCCAATAGTCCACAGATGGTCGGCAGCAAATCCACCGTGCCAAAGAGCACGTCATTTTTCGCACCACTACCAAGCTTGGTTGGCATGCGCATCAGCAGGGGGATGTCCACGGACTCCGCCCAGGGGGCTTGCTTTTTCATCATGCCATGTGACCAGAGCATATCGCCATGATCCGAGGTATAGATGAAGAGCGTGTTGTCATATTCGCCCGTCTCTTTGAGCTTTTGGATGATCCTGCCAAGTTGTTCATCCAATGCGGTGACTGCTGCATAATACTGAGCGATGGTTGTGCGGCAGTCTTTGTTGCCAACCAAAGGATTCTCAGCATCCACTTGGACGTTGGGTTGTAGCGTGATCTTCTGCGGATCGTACATGTCCTGATATTTCTGCGGAACCTGATCGTACGGATCATGCGGCGGGCCCCAGGACACGACCATGCAAAACGGCGTGTTCTTTTCTCTACGTGATTCCAGATAATCCAACGCAATGTTGGTTTGAATCTCCGGCTCATAACCTTCTTCGCGAATCACCTCAGGCGAATCGCGATAGTACTTGGGGTCCATGTAGGCATGCGTGCAGTTGTACACCGCCCAATAGTCAAAGCCCAAACGCCGCGGGCCAGGTGGGGTGAACTTGGTACGGGGAGAGCCATCCAGATGCCACTTGCCGATGTAGGCCGTATCGTAGCCGTTGTCTTTGGCAATGGTCCCAAGGGATGGTAAATCGGTCCGCACGGGCATGTCGTTGACCGGCACATTGTGGCAGATCGGGTACGTCGAAGTCAGCATGGTCCCACGGTTGGGACAGCAGACCGGGGTGGTCGCGATCCCGTTCTCAAAGAAAACACCGTCTTGTGCAAGCTGGTCCATCACCGGCGTGATGACGTCGGGATTGCCAGCACAACCCATGGCTGAGCCGCGCATCTGATCCGCAAAAACAAGCACGATGTTGGGGCGATCCGTGGACATGAT
>JBICHS010000533.1:0-3426 GCA_043101135.1 Phycisphaeraceae bacterium JB051 | reverse complement strand
TGTACCCAACAGATCCACCAGCAAATGGAGTATTCATGCAAATAACACTCACACGTTGTGTATTTTGGTTGTGGGGGATTGTTTGCCTCTTGGCTGCCCATGTTTCTGTCTCTGCCCAGCCTGTTGATAATGCGATTGTATCGGACGACCAACATGTCAACCGGGATACCAATACCGTGGTCAAACAGACTGTGCAGTTGCCACACCTCGACGGGCAATTGTCAGACCGCGCATGGAAGTCAGCTGACTGGCAAACCATTGATGGCGTCAACGGCGACTCATCAACTCGGACAACATACGCTTATCTTGCCAGTGAAACTTCGCTGTATATTGCAGTTCGTTGCTTTGAGCCGGATATGCAACAGCTTGATGATGACACCACAACGCGTGATGCATTGTTTGACTACTCCAATAGTGACGATTGGGTGGAAGTATTAATTGATCCTGCATGCAGTGGTTTTGATTATTACTGGCTCATTGCCAATGCCCGTGGTAGTCAAACTGATTTATGTGCGATTGCAGATCCGGATCGTTCATGGGATGGGCCGTGGCAGGTCGCAACACATCGTGAAGAAACTGCATGGACAATGGAATTTCGTATTCCCTATCGCATGTTCAGTCGCACGCAGGTCGGTGATCAATGGGGAATTCAAATCGTTCGTCGCCGGATCAATGTTATTAAAAAACATGCGTTAACCGACCAAGGTGTTTCGCGGTTACTCTCTGGCGGGACCTATCGCAGGCCCGGGACTTGGCCGACCATCAGCCATTTGCCGGTCTCGCAATTGCCAATGGAGTTGTCCGTTTCGAGCATGCGGATTGAGCCCGTTCAAAGCAATGATGCTCAAGCGCGTATGGTTACCACGGTCACCAACCTGTCGGATCAGACATTGACGATTCATGGCCAGTTCCACACCATGCGTCCGGAGATTGCCCAAGGCCTGGTCCCTCACGCCAATGGTCCGCGCGCGACCTATAAGCTTTCGCCGGTACGCATTGCTTCGCAGCAGACGGTAACACTCAGCTCGATGATCGACATCGGCAAAGATGAAACACTCATTGCCTATGCAACATTGTTTAACGAGCAGGGGGCATTACTGCATGTGAGTCGTGATCGCCCGTTGCGCATTGAGCATGTGATTGATGGCCCCGGCCCAAGGTACAACCAATATATTGATGAGCGATTGGCCATGGTCAAGCTGCATTTTCGTCAATGGGGTGAGGGTTACAAACTCACTGCAAAGCTTGGCGATGATTGGAAGCAAACGGTTGCTGCTGACAAGCCGGAGTTGGTTTTACCTGTTGATATTGAGCAATTGGGTTTAGGCAAACATATTTTACGTTTGCAACTCACCACGCCCACGAGCAAAAAATGGACACGCGATTTTCACATCACGAAAGTCGCACCTGCGATGGGCAATGATGTTCGCTGCGATTACTGGGGGCGTTGTCTTTGGCTCAATGGTCAACCATTTGTCCCCATTGGTAACAGCCCAATGATCTCGCATGGGCTTAATTATGCCAAGGGGATGATCAAGCAACTTAAAGCCAACGGTTTTAATGCCATGCATCTTTGGGGTGGTTATCTGAAAAAAGGTAAGCAGGCTCAGTTGGATATGGAACAGGTTCGGGCCATTTTTCAAGCCGCTGCCGACGCGGATTTGAAAGTGATCATCTCATTGGGAGGCTTGATACATAATGAGAAGTCCAGCCCATTCCTGAAGTACGATCTGAGTGATCAGCAGCGTCTGGATATTATCAAGCAGCTGGTTCTGGAATTGCGCGATAAGCCTGCGTTTCTCGGCTATGACATTGCAGATGAGCCGGAATTTTTCGTATCCCCCCATTGGCTCAAACGTATTTATGACATGATCAAGGAGCACGATCCCTGGCACCCGGTGACGGTTAACAATTGTCGGGGCGCACGATCGACCATGAACTTCCGCCTTGCCAGCGATACCCTGGGGATTGACTACTATCCTTCGGGCAAATGGCCCGCCGGTTCCTACGGGCCGTTGACCAGTGAACTGGTTGAGATTGCCAAATATCAGCCTGTAAAAATGTGGGTCCAGGGATACAAAATTTTCAATCCCGAAGAACCCACCGCAGACGAAATCAAAATGATGTCTTACTCCGTCATGGCAAGGGGGGCTTCCAGTTTATTTTACTTCATAGGTCGCCCCAAGCCCGTACTTTGGCAAGCTCAAAGTGAAAGCTCCAAAGAATTGATTGAACTTTCGGACGCCATTGC
This sequence comes from Phycisphaeraceae bacterium JB051, assembly GCA_043101135.1. Taxonomy (GTDB): domain Bacteria; phylum Planctomycetota; class Phycisphaerae; order Phycisphaerales; family Phycisphaeraceae; genus UBA7800. Next base: position 1,175 of record JBICHS010000533.1, on the reverse strand, counting down.
AGCACCATTCAGACAGGACTTGGATGTCAAGCCAGCAAATACCAATGTCTATGCGACATTACGACAGGGAGAGCAGGCAACATGGGTGATCGTGGTGAATGAGTCTGGTGAGGCTGTTGATTGCCGAATCCAAATCCCAGATCGATCGCTATCAATCGCAAGTTGGAAAGCAGTGTTCCCGCCGATGCAAACATCAACAAAAGCGGATGAAATTCCATGTCAGTTACCTGCATGGGGACGACAAGTCTTCAAAGCAATACCATTAAGAAATAAGTGATTTTCGAATCAACAGGATGTCTAAACCGCAATGAATCCAGCATATCGAGTTGATTCATATTCAGACGGTCAACCTGTTACCATGGATTTTGATCTAACCTTATACGATCATGCCGATCCTCAGAAGACAGCAACGCTCCATGATTTATTCATGCAGTTGCACTCACATGGCGTGAAGCTGGGTATTGTCTCAGGTCGAACGATTGATGAGTTGCAGCAGCCGCTAAGTGAAATTGGAATGCCATGGGAGCAGCCTTTCCCGCAATTCATGATATTCAACGACGGGCAGATATCCCCTACAGCAGCGGGAGATTATTCACGCGCGGCAAAATGGAACCGGGAGCTTGATGTGCTAATTGCAGAGGCTAACAATCGTCTCTCGTCACATTCTCGTTTTGTGGCGAAATCTTCAGGTTTTACGACGTTGGGAAAAATTGTTGGCATGGAACACTGTCGCACCAGCGCGCATACGCGTTTTGACTTGAAGTACCAATTCGTCTGGGGCACCAAATAACGCAAAGTAATTTTGGCTGGCGAGGTTGGTATCCGTTTGCGTGAATTGATCCGCGAAGTTTGTCGCACGAACGATGTTGAAATCTTGCAAGGTTCGGAGGGGCATGACCATGTACATGTCTTATACCAATCCCATTAAGAACTCGTGCCTGAATGATCACCTCCCCCGGAAGATGTCAATGTGGTACAGGCCAGAAGACGCATCAAGGCACCTGCACCGCATTGACGGACATTATGCATGGATGTTTTAAGTCCTTGCGCCCAGCGCGTTTCGCGTCCATACTACTGTTGCATTCATCCTATCGAGGATCAGCAGCATGGAACGCGAAATTTGGTCGATCTTATCACGGTCGATTACAGACGTGGCACGGACTTGCCCAACCCAT
>JBICHS010000532.1:0-4713 GCA_043101135.1 Phycisphaeraceae bacterium JB051 | reverse complement strand
CGATCGTGAAGGTATTGACCAGGCAGTCTCTTCCACGCCGGATGATTTTGCCCAGATGGTCAAGCATGTGCGCCAGACCCAAGCCATGCTTGGTGATTCGTCGATTCGTCTGCATGACGAAGAGACAGGTATTTTGCCGTTCCGTGAATTTCAATATTAAACCATGCACGATCATACTCTCGTCATTCTGACACGTACGTCTGCGACTGATCCGTTGATCCACGGTCGGTTGTGGCGTTCACATTTGATTGCCGATTACATGCGTGATCAAGTCTCTGATGTTCAGGTGCTGGAGATTGCAGGTGAACTTTCCGCAGACGCGACGATACCTCAGGCGACCGTGATTCTGGTCAATAGTCCAACTTTACTTGCTGACGAAGCGACCTATTTGAAATCACGTTGTCAATTGCTTGCCTGCTACGATGTGTTTGAAGGACAGGACGCTTGTGACATCCCGATCGCGAGTTTCCAGCGTGCGGATGATCAAACCTTTGCAGGTCCTCATTATGCGATCTGTTCCAATCATGCTGTTGCAATGCCTGATGCCAAGAGCCCTGTTCATGTGGGCATGGATGATCAGTTTGATGATGCGACGTTGCAGGCAATTGAGCAGTGGCGTTGTGACCATCCATCCGTGAAGCTGGTGATGATCCCGCTGGATCATGCCGATCAACGTGTGTCAGTCAGTCAGGCGATTCATCAGTGTCAGTTGGTATGTAGTGCCAGTCCTGACATTCTGCAGGAAGCCAGTCTGAGTGGCGCGATGACGATTCAGTTGGCCAGTGATTCGTCACAGCGCCTCGTCGCCCGTGACTATGTTCAGCATCATTGCGATGATGTGCGAGCCTTGCTTGGTTTGTTGGATACGCTGGTTGCCAACCCCAAACATTTGCTGGCTAAGCTGCGTTATCACTTTGTACACGGTGAGCAGGATTCGTTAGCAAACATTGCTTCTTTACTGCAGGTTTGTCGTGTGCTTCAATGGGACAGTGATTTCTACGGCATACGGATCGGTTACCTGATGCCCCGGCGGGTTAACGATGCTATCGTTGCCTATGCACTGGCCTTTTGTCAGAAGCATGATATCCAGTGTATGTACTATCTCTGTGACTGTTATCACCTGACTAGTTCACGTTTGGCTGAGAAGCATCATTGTAATTTCGTCGATATCCGTCTGACGATGGAACGTCGACTCAATCAAAACATGTCACTGCCTGCTTTGCCCGACGGCTACACGATTCGGCTTGGCGTGGAGAAGGATATCGCTTCCCTCCTGGAGATTGCGGGCGATGCCTATCGTCACAGTCGGTACTTTTTTGATACCCGGTTTGATGTCAAAAAATGTCAGCAGTTTTATCAGGATTGGATTCGCAAAGCAGTCCATGGCACGTTTGATGATGGTGTCTGGGTTTTATGTCAAAATGATAAGCCGGTTGGCTATTGCACGTTTCGACATCTGAATGATGACGTGAGTCAGATCGGGCTCGTTGGTATGTCCCCTGACATGACAGGTAAAGGGCTTGCTTCACGCTTAATCGAATACACCTTGGCCAAGGAATCCGAGCGAGGTTGTCGGATCATGCTGGTTGTGACACAAGGTCGAAACTACCCTGCTCAGCGACTTTATCAGCGGACCGGCTTCCTGACGCGTGAAGCAGCGCTCTGGTATCATAAGTGGTATGACTAAGACCGTTGCCATCATTCAAGCCCGAATGGGCTCCACACGCTTGCCAGGCAAGGTACTCAAAACGGTTGCAGACCGTCCGATGCTTTCTTACATGCTTGATCGTCTGTCGACACTGGTGAATTCTGAACATCCCGAACAAGGCTGTCTTCAGGAAATTGTTATTGCCACGACGGGTAATGTTGGTGATCAGCCCATTGTTGAATTTTGTGAATCAGAGAACGTCGATTGTTTTCTGGGTGATGAAGACGATGTGCTTATGCGCTATTACGAAGCTGCACGTCACGCCCGTGCCGATGTGGTCGTGCGTATGACAGCAGATTGCCCATTGATTGATCCCAGGATCGTTGAGCAGGTAGTCAGCTTTTATCACGAGCATGCGTCAGAATATGACTTCGTCGCTAACACGGTTCCACCACCGGGCACGTTCCCCGATGGTATGGACGTGGAGGTCTTCCCTTTTGAAATGCTGGAAAAAGCTCATATGCAGGCACAATTACCCTCGCATCGTGAGCATGTAACCTTCTTTATGTGGAACACAGGCAAGTTCCGCTCACATCGCTATGATTTGCCAACCAATCTTTCGGACTATCGTTTTACGTTGGATTACCCGCAGGACCTTCAAATCATCACCGCGGTTTTGACACGTCTTTACCCAGAGAAGCCACAGTTCACACTCGACGAACTGATTCAATTTATGGACAGTCACCAATCTTTACGTGAACTGCAACAAGGCATTGTTCGTAATGCCGGTTGGCAACGCGCGTTTGACGCCGATCAACAGTTTGAGCAACGGCAGGACAATGATGATTGATTCGTATCTGCCGACCATCTGATGCGGATGATTCAAAATGACTTGAAGCCAGGAGCTTTTTAAATGACAGATAATCAGGACAAGGTTTTTTCCGGTGGGGAAGGAAACGCCTATTTCGCCCGAAACAAACACCGTGACATGATGACCAAACATGACTGGCCATGTCACCTGCTTTCTGAAGTGGCCATTGAAAAACCTGTTGAATCAGTTCTTGAGTTGGGATGCATGGACGGCTATCGGCTCGAACGCCTACGCAGTGTTTACCCACAAGCGCGGATGGTTGGCATAGATGCCAGTAGCGAAGCGATTGCGTCCGGTCAGCAGAAGTATCCCAATGTTGAATTGCATGCAGGCGTGCTTGCTGATCCACCGGTGCAGGGACAGTTTGATATCGTCATCGTTAACTTTGTTTTTCACTGGGTGGATCGTCAGACACTCTGCCAGTCCATTGCCAGTGTTGATGGTCTTCTTCGAGATGGTGGCCTGTTGGTGCTTGGTGATTTTGACCCCAACCACAAACAGAAAACACCTTACCATCATCGTCAGGATGTTGAGCTTTACACGTTCAAGCAGGACTATGCCAACACGTTTATTTCGCTGGGGATTTATCATCCCTTGATCCGTGTGAGTTTTGATCATGATACACACGCCAGTACCGTTTACAGCACGACCGGTAGAAGCCGTGCAATGTGCTGTGTGTTGGAAAAGTCTTTGACAGGGCTTTACCAGACAAACTAAACCAAGCTGCGTTGTCATTGTTCAATGACATGTTTAAGCGTCACCAGAAGAATCAACATGCCACCGCAAGCTCGGAGTTGTATGGAGAATCACCTTGAGTAGTAAAAGTCTTGATCTTCAGAAGAAAGCTCGTCACCTGATCCCGGGCGTTTCACAGTTACTGTCCAAGCGGCCGGAGATGTTTGCACCCGGTGTCTGGCCTGGTTACTTCCAATGGGCACGCGGTTGTGAATGCTGTGATCTGGACGGCAAGATTTATACAGACATGTCCATCAATGGTATTGGCGCAACAACACTTGGCTTTGCTGACCCAGATGTCGATGCTGCTGTACAAGGTGCGATCGCACGTGGCAACATGTGTTCACTCAATGCGCCCGAGGAAGTCGAACTGGCCCAGGAGCTTTGTCGTCTGCATCCCTGGGCTGCTGGTGCGCGATATGCCCGCAGTGGTGGCGAAGCCATGAGCATTGCGGTGCGCATTGCCCGAGCGTTCTCCGGCAAGGATACCGTTGCCTTCTGTGGCTATCACGGTTGGTCGGATTGGTATCTCGCTGCTAACCTGGCTGATGAAGAAGCATTGGACGGGCACCTGCTCCCCGGACTTTCCCCGCGTGGTGTGCCACGTGGATTGGCAGGGACCGCTTTGCCGTTTCATTACAACAATTTTGATGAACTCAAAGCGTTGGCAGATAAGCATGATCTGGGGGCGATTGTCATGGAACCAATTCGTGATCAACAGCCTGAAAATAACTTCCTGCAAAATGTCCGAGACTTGGCGACGCAACGTAAAATCCCGTTGGTCTTTGATGAGATCACGGCAGCGTTTCGTCTGTGTGTCGGCGGGGCACATCGCGTTCTCAATGTCGAGCCGGACATCGCAGTTCTGGCAAAAGGCATCAGTAACGGTTATCCCATGGCAGCGATCATCGGCAATCGGCAGGTCATGGACCACTCGCAAACCACCTTTATCAGTAGTACCTATTGGACCGACCGTATCGGTCCGGTGGCAGCATTGGCAACCATTCGCAAGTTCGAGCAGTACCCTATCGTTCAACACCTTCAAGCATCCGGCAAGCGTGTGCAGCAAGGGTGGGAAGATGCCGCTGCACAAGCTGGATTGCAGGTCGAAGTCGGTGGCATTTACCCACTAAGTCATTTTCACTTTGTCGATGAACAAGCCGTGATCATGATGACGTTGTACACACAATTGATGCTCGAACGGGGCTTTCTTGCATCAGGTCGATATTACGCGACCTGGGCACACCAGACGCATCATCTGGATCGCTATCTGGCTGCAACACGTGAAGTATTTGCGATCATCGCATCACATCGTGAAAAGCAGGATCTTCACGATCAACTCAACGGTTCCCCTGCACATACAGGTTTCAAAAGACTCACATAATCGGGGCGATCAACTCCGCGCAATGATGTGATGCTAGAGCGTGTTATGCACTTTTATCGTGCTCATACTTGTTTT
>JBICHS010000531.1:0-9809 GCA_043101135.1 Phycisphaeraceae bacterium JB051 | reverse complement strand
CAACGCCGAGGACGAATTCATCAACAATCGCGCCACAGCCGAGCATGCCGCCAAGCGTGCCGCCGACCGCGTCAATGCTGAGATCCAGCGCACCCTGGAAGAAAATCCTGGTATCAAACCGCAGTACGACCAAGCTCGTGCTGATCAGAAAAAGATTGATGAACTCAAAGCGGCAGGCAAGAAGATTCCCGCCAAATTGATTCAAAACCCGTTCTACCTTCGCTATTACAAAGTCAAGGGTATGCTCGAGGAAGAGGAATAATTCATGAGTACCAAAAAGAACCGAACCGTCCGCGAGCTGGCAACAGGATTGGGGTTTCTAACGCCCAACATCCTGGGCTTCCTGACGTTCACGACCATCCCGTTGATTTTCTCCATGATCATGGCGTTCTCCAACTGGGACCTGAAACTTCACAACATGTTCAAGCCCGATGCGTCGGTTGAGTTTGTGGGCATCAGCAACTTCCAACGCTTGCTTTCCAACTCCGACTTTTACAAGTATCTGGGCAACACCTTGTTCTTCATGATGAACATCCCGTTCACCATCGGCGGCTCACTGATCTGTGCTCTGCTGCTGAGCAAGGACCTTCGCGGTGGCAGCAAGAAATCAGCAATGATGATCATTGCCTCTGCGATTCTCGTTGCCTCCTGCATCATGCTCACACTCGTTGGCATGGGCGCCTCAGCCATGACGCTTCTGGTCTGTGGTTTGGGTTGCACCTTCCTGGTCGGTGGTGCCCTGGGGGGTTCGACGGTGTATCGCACACTGTTCTACCTGCCGCACTTCACGGCTGGCGTTGCGACTTACCTGTTGTGGAAGAAACTCTACAACCCCATCAGCGGCCCGGTGAACCAGACGCTCAATCCGATCCTCAAGAAAGTTGAAGTCGCTGTGAATGCGACCAACGCATCATTGATCCAAAGCGGTCTGTGGATTGCGATCATCCTCATTGGCGCGATTTTGTTCATGGGTCTCAAACGTCTGAGCACACTCTGGCGTGACGGCGATCTGGGCTCGCGTGCGATTATCCTGCCTTTGTTTTTCCTGGTGCTTCCTTCAGTGATGGCATCACAGTGGTTCCCGATTCAGGCGGCCCGCTACAGCATCGCGATTGTGGCTGGCGTGCTTCTTGCGGTGACCTTGTTCATGATCATCACCTCCAAGCAGGAATTCGACTGCAAGCCGGGCAACGGTTTTGGTAACGCCTTGATGTTCTGCCTGTTCATGATGGTGATCCAATTCATTATCACCGGCCTGGGCATCGTCGCCTTCAAGCTGCCGGGTATGGCGGCGGTCACGATCGACAACGGTGTTGCGGTCGGCGGCCTCTCTGCCCCGGAATGGCTCACCAGTTATCACTGGGCCAAGCCTGCTTTGATGCTCATGGGTTTCTGGGGTGCGATTGGTTCAAACAACATGCTGCTTTATCTTGCAGCGTTGACCAACGTGCCCGGTGAACTCTACGAAGCGGCCGACATTGACGGTGCTTCACCATTCCAGAAGTTCTGGAACGTCACCTGGCCTCAGCTTGCCCCGACCACGTTCTTCATCGTCGTCATGGCGATGATCGGCGGTCTTCAGGGTGGTTTTGAAATGGCCCGCACGATGACCAACGGTGGTCCGGCCGGTGCCACGACAACCTTGTCCTACAGTATTTACACCGAAGGCTTTGTCACCGGTCGACTGGGCTACAGCTCATCGTTCGCCTGGGTGCTCTTTGCCATGGTCTTTTCCATCACAATGTTCAACTGGAAGTTTGGTAGCCGATATGTCAACGACTAATGCCGCCGATGTCACAAGTAATCGTTTGGTGCCCAAGAAATTCTTCGGCACATGGTTTCTGCATATCCTGCTGGCCTGCATGAGTCTGGGTCTGGCCCTTCCCTTCACATGGATGGTCCTCACCAGCTTCAAGCCGCTGACGGAAGTGCAGTCGCAAAACTGGATCCCCCAATTCTGGCAGCCGGAGAACTACAAGGAAGTCTTCACCGTCGTTCCTTACGCCAAGTTCTACTGGAACTCGCTGTTCATCGCCTCGTGGGTCACTGCGCTGCAGGTCACCACCAGCTCGCTGGCAGCATTCTCCTTCTCGCGGTGCCAATGGCCTGGTCGCGATAAAGTCTTCATGCTTTATCTGTCCACCATGATGCTCCCGGGTCTGGTCATGATGATCCCCAACTATCAGATCATGATCTCCCTTGGGCTCGTTGACACCTACATGGGCTTGATTCTCCCGGCCGCCTTCTCGGCGTTCGGCACATTCCTGCTGCGTCAGTTCATGCTCACCATCTCATCGAGCATCGACGAATCAGCGGAAATCGACGGCGCGAGCAAATGGCGTCTGTTCTGGGACATCATCCTCCCGCTGTGTCGCCCCGGTATCATCACCCTGACCATCTTCACCTTCATGGGTAACTACAACAGCTTCTTCTGGCCGTTGGTCATGCTCAAAAGCCAGGAACGCTACACGCTGCCCATCGGTCTGTTGTTCTTTGACTCGACCCGTGGTCAGTCGACCCACCTGATGATGGCAGCGGTCACCATGGCCGTCATCCCCATGATCTTCATCTTCGTGCTCTTGCAGAAGTATCTGGTCAAGGGCATTCAGATGGGTGCCGTCAAGGGATAAACGCCCTGCGTCATCGACGCGACAATCTAATCACCAATCAAAACACGGTGCGACCTCACGTTGCACCGTGTTTTTTATTGCGCCCTTGGTCTGCGCGTTGGACCGCTTACGGTTTAGCCTGATCAACGGCTCATCCAGTTTTGCTTCACACATCAATAATTCACGCGAAACCGCAAGCGGCTAATACAAATCCGAAATTCCCTGTTATGATGCACGCATGAGACACCCCGCGATGTGCCTGGTGCTTCTTCTGATGGCCATAAGCCTGATCGGTTGCCAAGCCGAACTCCCACAGGCTGCCCCCCGGCAAATTCAGATCACCAGCCCGACCACCATCCCGATCAAGGTTTACAGCCACCTGCCCATTGTCCCTGTCAAGATCAATGGACATGGCCCGTACAACCTCATCCTCGACACCGGCAGCCCCACCGTGGTGCTTCGCCCTGATGTCGCTGATGAGCTCAAACTCCCCCAAGGCGTCATCCGTGGCACGGAGTTCGCCCGCTCCATCGGTGGCGTGGACACCGTCAGCTTTCGACACATCAACAAACTCACACTCGGTGATGTCACCTGTGAACGCCTTGATGCCAAACTCGTGAACATCCCACCCGACTATCTGGGATCATCCGTTCGAATTGATGGCCTGCTTGGCTTACGCGTCTTTGCCCAACTGCTGTTGACCATTGACTACCCCAACAGCGAATTGGTCCTGACGCCTGATGATTATCTTGGTGCTGATGCGCGTGATGTGATTGGTGCACGCCTACCGGACGCCGAACATTTACTCATCGACCTACCTGTGAATAACAAGGTCTTGTCTTTCACATTGGACACCGGCACGTCCATGGGCTTTTTCCTCACCGACACCGATGCGATGCAGCTGACCTTCGCCCAAGGGCCCATCGTCTCAGGCACCACCAACACGCCCCACGGCCCGGTCGATATTCGCGTCGGTCGCATCAATCAGACGGTTCATCTGGCTAACCAGCAAATCCAGCGCCCCATTGTCTACATTCGCCCTGGTGAGTACCCGTTGATCTCCTCGGAAAATCAGGACCCACTTTTTGCTGACGCGACATCCTTGATTGGTGGCGAGATTCTCAGGCATTTTGCGATCACCATTGACCAGCGCAGCCGTCTGGTTCGCTTTGCCCGATCAAGCACCAAGCCCATCCAGATGCGTGGCTACAGTCAACCCAGATTCAATCCATTGGACTAAGCTGTCCATCTCACCATTGCTGGTGTACGCGTAATTGCGATGCACCATGCTCGGCCTCACGTTCGATCGACCAATAGGTTGTTGTCAGAGTCTGGAGAAATCGCTGATCGTGACTGACCAACAGCAAAGCGCATGGGCACACTGACAAAGCCTGTTCCAGACATTCGGTTGAGGGTAAATCCAAATGGTTGGTCGGTTCATCCATGATGATCAGTGACACCGCGTTGACCACGCCCAAGGCCAGCAATAACTTTCGCAACTCACCAGGGCTGGGCATGTCCGTCTCCAGTAGACGTTGTGGGTCTGACCCCAGACAACTCACGACGTTCATCAGCTGCCCTAGTTTTTCGCCACTGCATTGGCGGACCTGTTTGAGAATTTCAACCGACTGCATGGCGGTGACTTCCTGGGGCATGTATAGCAGCTGATGCTCAGCGATGGATAGCTGTTTGGTGAGATAATCAATCAATGTACTCTTGCCTGCACCGTTGGGTCCGACAAGGCCGACGCGATCATCGGGTTTCATTGCAAGATCGGGAATTGCCAAACCAGCCTCAGAGGTGAATGCATCACCAAAGGGTATCGTCGTTGTCGACACACGAAACAGGAAATCCATTTGGCTTTTTGCCTCAGCAAGCCATATCCCAAGTGAAGCCTCTTTGCGGACGAAGGAGGCATCGAGTTGCTGCTGGGCCTTGGCTTGACGGCCTTTGATCTGATTCAGAGACGCACCGGCTTTGCTATCGGTTAAACGCGCGAGATTAATCTTGGCACGACTGTCTGCATCATGTTTACCCACGCCACGTTTGGATCGGTTCTTGTGTTCTGAAGCAGTGCTCGTGCGACGCCGATCACTCTCTTGCTTGAGACGTTTGACCTCCGTGCGAATTTGCTGACGCTGCTTGACCAAACGCTGATGATCGGCTTTTGCTTGTTCAGCGCCCTGTGAGTATCCGCCGGGACGCAGCGTTGCATCAGGTGGTTGAAGAAACAGGCATTGGTGACAGAGCGTATCGAGAAAATGACGATCGTGGCTGACCAGTAAACCAATCCCTCGGAAACTGGCGAGTGCATCCAGAAGCATCGCACGGGCCTGAGTGTCGATGTGGTTTGATGGTTCATCAATGGCAAGCACCGCAGGGTTGGCCCAAAGCGCAGCAGCAATCTGCGCACGCTTGCGTTCACCGTGACTTAACGTCTGCCACCGATCCAACCAGTCGTACGCAACGCCGAGTTTCCCACGCAGTTCCCAGGCACGACCGTCCATGGCCTCGGTGAATGTCGTGAGCAAGGCAGGCGGTTCATCCGTTCGCTGAGCACAATACACAAACGGTGATGGACATTGCACCGTCCCCACGTCAGGCTCATACGCACCTGAGGCCAACTGCAAAAATGTGGTCTTACCCGAACCGTTGGCACCAACGATGCCTGTCCAGCCACGCCCCATGCGCACCGATAGATCCGAAAACAGTGGCAGGCTCAAACCGTCAAATGAAAAGGATACCCCGTGAAAATCCAGGAATTGATTCATGATTCATCTCTGTAAAACAAGACAGCGGCATCACACAATGTAACGACCGTTTAGAAAAAGATCGTGACCCAAGGTCACCCATCAGAGATCAAGCATGCAATTTCATCGAAGCAATTCTCCTGAATTTCAGATGCCAACAGTATAAAAAATCCCAGCCCAAACTCAAGGACAATCCCAAAGACGATCAGCATCGTGATGATGCCTGACGAATGATGACGCATTGATACGCTTTGCAGTGTTCATTTTCGTGGAGATGGAATAAACTCAACAGGTCGACAACGCAGTTAAGCAACGAACCATCAGAAATGGAGACGCACCTCATGTCCCACCCCGCCCATGATCATGCTCAGGCGATCCGTTATTCGGAGATTCAAGCGACGCAGATATTCAATCCGGTCATTCTGTATCTACTAGGCATGGCAATGCTCATTGCCATAAGCGTGAGTACGACCGCGCAGGCACAAACCCTGCCGATGGCCGGGACTCAGGCAGAAGGGTTTTACCGCATGATGGTGGGCAACTTTGAACTCACCGCATTCTCCGACGGAACAAGTCCCAAGGACATTGCTGCGATTATGAGCGATCCCCCGAAAGTCCGTTCCGAGTTCAAGAAGATGAATCTGGCGATGCCCTACCAATCTTCCTACAACGTCTACCTGATTCACACTGGTAAAGAACTCGTCATGGTTGACACCGGTCGTGGCGGGGACAGTGGGCAGCTACTGAAAAACCTTTTCAAGTCCGGCTATGCACCTTCTCAAATTGACGCGGTTCTCATCACGCATATGCATGGCGATCACGTCGGCGGGTTGAGTCTGGACGGCAAGCGACAGTTCCCCAATGCCGTGGTCTATGCCGGTAAAGACGAAGCTGATTTCTGGTTACAAACCAAACTCGAAGACTACGAAAACCCACACTGGGCAGGCAATGCCAAACGCGCCCGCGCCAAAGTAAATCCCTATATTCAAGCGGGCAAGTTCAAAACCCTCGACGGGCCAACGAATTTATTTGAAGGTATCCAAAGCCTGCCAACCCCTGGCCATACGCCCGGTCACAGTGCGTATCTCATGAAAAGCCTGGATCGCAGCATACTGTTTATCGGGGACACCATTCACTGCGCTGAAGTTCAATTCCCCAACCCGATGTTGACCATTGCCTACGACGTCAAACCCGACCATGCCAAAGCCATGCGCGTGGCATTATTCAAAATGGCTTCAGAAAAAGGCCACATCATCGCAGGCCCACATATCTCGTTCCCAGGCCTTGGGCATTTGAGCCAGAATGGGGACGGTTTCCGCTGGGTGCCGGTGCAGTACCAGTATCAAGTTCGGGCCAACCAGTGAACCTGTGAGATGCATCGCCCCAACCTTTTATCACCCTCAAAGTATTACCAGGCAAACAGCTTGATAAAGAGCTATCTATTCCTATTATCACAGCCAATATTCGCTGCAAGAAGCGATCCGAATTCCAAACCTTCAGCCATTTCCTTCGCCGCACCATGAGCGTGTCACAATTCGCCTGTCTTTCAATAGAACTATGCCCGGACATCCGGTATCATGTCCGTATTGCATCCTTCTGACCGGGTGGGACACATTGAATATGGACAAATACTTGTTAGCACGTATCGGTATTGTTGCTCTGATGTTCGCAGCTTCATTGCAACTTCATGCTCAACCGCAAAACAATGATCCCCAAGCGCAACCCGACTCCATGGTGCAGCTCAACTTCCCCAAGGATGTCGAGCTGACGGTGTTGGTGGAGTATGTCAGCCAGCGTCTTGGGATCAATTTTATTTACGATGAACAACTGGCCAACAAGCGATTGACGATCAAAGCACCGCAGGAAATTCCCGCATCATCTCTGTTGGGATTATTGGAAAGTGCACTGCATATCAAAGGATTCACACTTGTCGATGCAGCCGAGCAGGGCTTCATGCGCATTGCACCGGCTGCGGAGATGACCACTGTCACACAGCTCACTGAAGACGAAGGGCAGTCCGATGCCAAGGGTATTACTGTCGCGCTCACGCAGGTGGTGACACTTAAACACGCGGACACCAAACTCGTCGAATCCGCACTCAAACCGTATCTCTCCAAGCCGGGGGGCAATATCTTTTCCCTGCCGGACCAGGACATTCTGATCATCAGCGATATGGCGGTCAACGTCCGGCGAATCGTGCAAATGGCATCGCTACTTGATCAACCCACACCTCAACGCCAGATCGAAGTCTACACACTGACCCATGCCCAATCCAAGGAACTGGCGCAGAAGGTCAAACAGATCATGCAGCTCAAAGATCGCACGCGCGGTCGACGCGGTGGCAGCACGTCACAAATGGTCGAATGCGTCTCGGATGATCGCACCAATCAGATCATGGCCATCGGCACACCCGAGCAACTGGCTGAAATCAAAACCGTCATCCAATCACTGGATATCCCGATTCCCGAGAGTCAGAATCCGGTCAAGTTTTACAAGCTGTTTCACCGTTCTGCTGAAGATGTTTTAGCGACCCTCAAAAACATTCAAGGTGAAGATGGTCTGGAAACCACCCGGTTGCCGAACCTGTTTAATGATGCAGCCTCGGATGCGCCTGTCGCTGCGGACATGCCTGCACAGGAACCCGAGATGGTTACGGATACCGCCTACGCACCTGCTCAAACGCCTGCAGCGGAGAACAATCAAACCACGGCTCCCAAACCCAACGCACCAATTCCAACACCGGTGCCCACGACACATGCGGTGGCACAGCAGGTCCCCACGGTCAAGCCCAAACTCGCCCGTGTGGCAGCAGACATCCACACCAACAGCATTGTGGTCGTTGCCAAACCACCGGTTCAGCAAATCTATGCAGCATTGATCAAACAGTTGGATCGCCGTCGCCCGCAGGTGCTTCTGGAAGCCACCGTCATCACGCTGGATACCAGTGACGACTTTACGCTAGGCGTGGAGATTGCAGCCACCGGCAACACTGACACCGGCAAGATCATCAGCTTCAGTTCCTTTGGCTTAAGCACCATCGACGCCTCCACGGGTGATGTCACCCCCGCAACGTCAACTGGTTTCAACTTTGCCTTGCTTGATGCTGACATTGCCAACGTCGTGCTCAAAGCCTTACAGCGAACCGGTAAAGCCAAGGTCGCATCAGCTCCTAAAATTCTGGTTAACGACAACGAGTCAGGCTCATTGATATCAACAGCCAACGAACCGTTCTCCAGCGTCAATGCGTCGGACACCGTTGCCACCACCAGCTACGGCGGCGATGTCAGTGCAGGCACCACCATCAATCTCACCCCGCACATCAGTAACGGTGATTACCTGCAACTTGAATACAACATTGAACTGAGCAGCTTCACCGGTGATCGCGTGGACAATCTCCCGCCCCCAAGCCAAACCAACACCATCGAAAGCAAGGTCACCATCCCTGATGGCAAGACCATTGTCCTGGGTGGCCTCAAACGCAACAGCTCCAGTCACACGCTGACCACCATCCCAATCCTCGGTGACATCCCCCTGCTCAAGGAACTGTTTACCAGTCGGATCAATGAGGATTCGGAAAAGACATTATTCGTTTTCATCAAGGCCAGTATCCTTCGTGATGACAGCTTCCGTGATCTGCAATACCTTTCAGATCACGATGTCGATCAATCCGAGCATCCGGGCGATTACCCCAGAAGCGAACCGGTTTGGATGAATTAAATTTAATGAACCTGCCTCTTCTTCCGGGCTAGATGCAATTTTGAGGACCGCACGTTTTGCCCAGCATCTCCGACAATCTTAAAACACTGTTGCAGGAAATTGCTTCCGTCCAGCAGATTGTTTTACCCGACTTCCCCGCAGAAGCTTCGGGGTTTGATTGCATGCAATTGGCAGCCGATGCAGGCCTGGATCGATCACAAGTCCAACACGCTGCTGCCGAGTTGCTGGGGTTGCCCTTCCTGGATGATTTACTGGATCACCCCACGTCCCCAACCTTCACCGATCAAATCCCCATCGGCTTTGCACGTCAATACACCATGGTTGGCATTGAGTCACGCGTGGCATCCAAAGACGGGCAAAAGCCCAAACTCATCATCGCGCTGGCGGACATCAAAAACCTTGAACACGTCGACACGGTCAATCGCATTCTCGGCCATCATGCTGAGATTGCTTTGGCACCGGCACATATCATTGAGTCTGCCATCAATCGCGCGTATGAATCACAGTCAGGCAAAGCCCAGCAGTTCATCAGCAATCTTGATCAGGATCAGGTTCTCAGTGAAGTCCAGAAACTCGCTGGCCGTGAAGACCTGCTTGATGTGAGTTCACGTGAACCCGTCATCCAACTGGTTAACCTAGTTCTCTTTGAAGCCTTCAAACAACAGGCATCCGACGTACACTTGCAACCTTACGAAACCAGCTTTGTCGCTCGCATGCGCATCGATGGTGTTTT
>JBICHS010000530.1:0-9183 GCA_043101135.1 Phycisphaeraceae bacterium JB051 | reverse complement strand
TGCGGTGAGCAGGACCATGCCTACATCAATGCTATTACCGACGAGGCTTCGCAAACGGTCTGGTCGGACTTCATCGCGCGACATGTGGACTTTGGTTACAACTACGTGACGCTGGGCTCCAGTGCGCTTTACACCTCGCCGCAATGGCAAGGTTCCATGATTCCCGAGTACGGCCCCAGTGTTACGGTGCAGCAAGTCATCCAACCCTCACGCAAGTACATGATGATGGATGCCAAAGCCACCGGCCCGACTGAATCGTTTGAAGGTGCGGCTGGCTATTACGCGGGTTCATTCCGAGTTTCATACAAGAGCACATCATCGGTTTCATCACTGACCGGTATTCCTGCAGCAAGGCATAACAGCAATGTGAACATTCTCTTTTGTGATGGCCATGTCAAGAGCATGAAAGCAGACCCGGATTCGCCCTACGAAGCGGTTGATGAGATCTACTCCAAGACCGTTTCCACGCCGTGGTCACGCAATTGAGTGTCCCTGTTTATCACGATTAAATTGTTTGCCTTGCCAATGATCATTTTTAGGAATCAATGATAATGATGAAGTTATTCGTTCACTTGTTACTCATACTCACTGTACTCACCGCGAGTCTTGCAAAGGCGCAAGGCCTTGATGAACTCTCAGCACAACTCACTGAGTTACAGCAGCTGCGTCAACAGCTTCAAGACCGTGGCATTGATACACGCTATGAACAGGTCACGCTGCATACCATCAAGCTCTTCACCACTTACATTGCCTACGACAAAGCCAACCCGCAGGTCCTGGAAAAGGTGTATCAGAAATATCACAAGCAGATTCCTGATACCCCCGCAGCAATGGCAAGGCAATTGCCCGAGCGTGAACTGGCTGACTGTTGGAAACTGCTTGAACAATGTCGTCAATCACTTGAGCAACTTTCTTTACAGACATACACGCGTCCGCAATCACCCATTCTTGATGGTCGAAAAATCACGATAAACAAGGGCTTTTTTGTTCAGGACGATCGCCCGGTCTTCCCCGGCACGTTGATCTGGATGCCATACACACCTGAGAACCAACAGGCTTTCGGTTCCTTCAAAGGTGCCTTTACCACGCTCGATTATCTGTCGCCTGATCTGAAGGGGATTCGTGGTGGTGATGGCTCGGTTCTGGCTACCAAACGCTATCCTGCCGATGACACGCAATTTCCCAGTGGTCTATTTCTGGGGCACATTCCTGCGGATTGGATGGTTACGCAACACCCTGAAATTAAACTCGGCGCACGCCTGTTTACCAAGTACGACATCGACAATCCGCTGATTCGTGATTGGCTCAAGGTTCTGATTCAAAAAGCCGTCTCGCAAAGTATCGATCACAATCCGATGCATCTGTACCTGCTTGCCAACGAGCCTCATTGGGCGTCGGCAAAAGGCGGGTGGTTGTCCTCCGAAGCGTCGACTCATACGCATGCCAAATTCCGGGATTGGTTGAAGCAACAGTATGCTGACCTCAAGTCGCTCAACACCACATGGCAGGCGAGCTTTGAGAGCTTTGATGACGTCACCATCGACATTCCCATTGAGCCCAAACTTCGTGGCACAGCGATTTGGTATGACTGGTGCCGATTCAATATGGATCGCGTAACCGACTGGTTTACCTTTCTCAAAACCACCATTGCTGAACATGATCCCGCTATTCAATGCACCATCAAAATGCTCGGCGGGCACATGGAAGATGCCGGCCGCGATCACGGCTTGGACATTGAACAGCTCGTTAATCTGCAGGAAGTCGGTGGCTTGGATGCTCACCCGTCACCTGCCAACGCACGTTTTCATGATCCCAATAAACAGGCCAAGCGAGCGCATCCCTATGCGATTGATTGGCGGTCCCAAAGCAACATGCTCGACATGATCAAGTCCATTTCGCCTGATCAGCCTGTGTACGATTCGGAGTGGCATGGCATGGGAACCGTCGGCTGGATCAGCAATGACATGTCGCATGACTTTATCCGCGCAGCAATGTGGCTGAGTTTTCTGCATGGCAATAGTGTAATCAACAGCTGGTACTGGGCCCGCAAGGACGATGGCAAACCCATGCCTGCCATGCTTGCAAGCCCGATGGCTCAACCCATCGCACTCAACGCCTACGGCCAAACCTTACACGAACTCAATGCCTACGCGCCGCAGGTCGTCAAACTCGCTCAAAGGCCTAAAAACGTGCGGATTTTCTACACCGAAGAGTCCGCTATTCAGGATGCTGCCTATTGCACTGACCTGATCCCGCTTCACGAAGCGATGACACTCACCGGCGCTAGTGTTGGCTATCTCACCCCGAAAATGATCCGTGAGAATAAAACGCAATGCGATATGCTCGTGGTGCCCAACGCCCGATTTATCAGTAATGATAGTCTTGATGCCTTAGCGAAGGTCAAAACTAAATTGCTGTTCGTCGGTAATGACCATTTCAAGTTTGACCAACATGGTCAACCGCGGCAGGGCGCTCTACCCATCACGATTGACCCGGCTTCACAGATCGGCATGAGTAAGACGGATGTCCTGACGTGGACACTCAAAAAGCACTTTGCTAAAGCGGGTGTCTTACCTGCGATCATGCCGATTGATCGTGCGACCGGCGGCTTGCCCATGGGCGTTTTGATTCGTGTTGCACAGATGGACAGTGGGCAATACCTCGTTTCGTTGGTCAATACGGCAACCACGGATCAGGACATCGTTCTTAAATACAACGGTAAGAAAGTCCACGCTCAAAATCTGATGAGCCAAACCAGCAAGCCATTTGATGGTGCACTGCCTTCACTGTCTGTGATGTTGCTGCAAGTGAATGTTGACCAGAAGGATTGATGGAATGAAGACGTTGTTAGCACCGACCCCGCCGATGGGTTGGAACAGTTGGAATACCTTTGGCAAACAGATTAACCAGGAAATTGTCCTGCAAACCGCACAAGCCATGGTCGACCGTGGCCTCAAGGATGCCGGTTACAACTACGTGGTGATTGATGACTGTTGGCAGGATCGTAAACGCGATGCGCATGGTCGTCTTGTCCCTTGTCCAAAGGCATTTCCTGATGGGATCGCCAAACTCGCGGATCAGATACATGACCTTGAGATGAAGTTCGGCATCTACACCTGCACCGGCACACACACCTGCGCTCAACGTCCCGGCAGCTTTGGTTACGAAGAAATCGATGCACAAAGCTTTGCAGATTGGGGTGTCGATTTTCTCAAGCACGACTGCTGTTTCAAACCCGTAGACATTCCAGCTCGAACTTTATACATGCGGATGGGACAGGCGCTACGTGCGACTGGTCGGCCGATCGTTTACAGCCTGTGTAACTGGGGCAAACATGACTTGATGGATTGGGCGCCGCAGACTGGTGCACAGATGTGGCGAATGGGCCCTGACATTTATGACTGCTGGGAAAGTGTCAGCCGAATCATCTTTGAATTACAGGACGGCCTTGAACAATTTGCCGGCCCCGAGCGTTGGAACGACCCGGACATGCTGGTGGTCGGGATGAATAACCAGGGACATGTCGCCCGCGGTGGCTGCAATTGGCAAGAGTACAAAACGCACTTTGCCATGTGGTGCATGCTCGCAGCACCGATGATGATTGGCTGTGATGTTCGGTCGATGGATCAGGACACACGTGACCTGCTATGTCACCATGAACTGCTTGCGATCAATCAGGACCCATTGGGCAAACAAGGCTATCGCGTCGGTAAAGACGAAGCCCAAGGCGAAGTCTGGACCAAGCCGTTAGCTGATGGTTCGATTGCCGTAGCATTGTGTAATCGTGATGATGAACACCGACGGATGATCAATGTTGCCTGGGAGTCCGTGGGGTTACAGGTCTCTCGACAATGCATCGTGCGCGATGTCTGGAAGGGTAAAGTTGTGGACACCTGCTGCGGCAGCTTTGCCACCGATGTCCCGCCGCACGGCTGCGCGGTGTTGCGATTGATGCCGGTTATTGAGAAATGATTTTTGGATAAAGAAGTTTGACCATGTTGATTAACTGTTACTACTACGCTCCGCATAATCACAGCATGCTGCTTAAGCATCTGGATCACGATATGGCTCATATTGCAGCGTTGGGTGCTCACGCTGTATCGCTATGCGTTCAGGAGTCGCATATGGCTCAATGGCATCGCCCGCGTTTGGAGCGTGTGATCCAATGCGTCAGACGTCATGGCTTGAAAGTCCATGCGGTTCCCAATCGCTGGTGTGGTTTACTTGCTGGTTGGTGTGATGGCTTTAATGAATGGACCGTTGCGCACCCGCAGACCTTGCTGCCGGACTATCCCAGACAGCACGGTTTTTCTGATCCAACGCATCCTGCTGTCGGTGAACACTATCGCCAGACTTTGGATGAGATGTTTGAGATGTTCGACTTCGATGGTCTCGTCTGGGATGAACCGCGACCTGCCATCAAGCCGGTGATGCAGTTTCTTGACGAGATGACTGCCTATGCCAAAACGATCAAGCCCGATTTGGTGACAAGCATTTTTGCGGAGGCTGGGAATCTGAATCTGGCCCCGATTTTCAGTGAATTACAGCACATCGAATATCTTGGCGCGGATGGCCATTTACGTAGTAATGATCATCACATGCACCGCATGAAGAACACCATCTTCACAACACATGCTGCTTTTGAACCAGTCCTCAAGGCGGCTGGCAAGAAGACGATGTACCTGATTGAAGCGCAGCGGCATCGTGATGAAGACTTGGAAAACTATTTGGCTAACCTTGAGCATGCCTTCACCTTGCCGATGGATCATCTGATGTTTTACTACTCCGCCCATGAAATGTTTGTGCCTGAAAATGAAGAGCGATTTAATCAGGCAACATGGCAAATGGTTCGACAGATTGCGGATCAGGCAGCCGTGAGTGTCTGACGGATTTCGGTGTACATTGCCAACGATTCGTTTGCCTGACTTTGCCGATGCGTTGACTCCAATCAATCCAGAAAAGTATCTTTACCCGTCTTGCCAACTCGGATCAGTTGGTCGACAATGTCGTTTCATTGATACCCAGTATGGACACACCGATACCAACGCAAACGCAACCATCCGATCTACAAGCCAGGCCATCAGCGAGTCAGTTTTATCTGAAGCTCGCCACGATGGTGGGGCTGTTGCTTTTGGCTTACTGGCCGGTGTTTTCGTGTGGCTTTATCTGGGATGACAACGACTATGTAACTCAGAACCAAACACTGCGTGATGTCGATGGCTTGGTTCAGATCTGGACCAACCCACGTTCGATCCCGCAGTATTACCCGCTGGTTCATACGACATTCTGGCTTGAGTATCAGGCATGGGGATTGAACCCGTTGGGCTATCACGTGGTCAATCTGCTGCTGCATCTGATGGTGTCATTGCTCTGGTGGGTTCTGCTTCGACGCATGGGGTTACCTTGTGCGTGGCTGGCAGCAATGCTCTTTGCGATCCACCCCGTGCATGTCGAATCGGTTGCATGGATCACCGAACGCAAGAACGTACTCTCAGGTGTGTTCTATGTTTTAACCGCTATCACCTATTGGCAGTTTTATCTGCTCCAGGAAAGTAAGCTCAAACGCAGATGGGGTTGGTATGTTCTTGCGTTATGCTGTTTTCTTGCTGCACTATTGAGTAAGACAGTCACCGCGACTTTGCCTGCAGCGATGGTCCTCGTGCTCTGGTATCACCGCAAGCGATTCCCGAAAAAAGATGCGCTACTGCTGCTGCCGTTTTTTGCCCTGGGTATCACGCTGGGGTATTACACCGTGCATGTCGAAGCCGTGCATGTCGGGGCCAGTGGTGATGCTTTTGATCTGACTGCCATTGATCGATTTCTCCTTGCAGGACGTGTGATCTGGGTTTACCTGAGCAAACTGCTTTGGCCGATTGAGTTGGTTTTCTTTTACCCGCGTTGGCCGATTTACTCGCAGACGTTGATGGCATGGTTTTGTCCCATCGGCGTTCTGGCGGTAATTTTTATGTTGCTTAAAAACCGTCATGTTTGGGGCGGTGTCTGGCTGGTAGGGTGGCTGTTTTTCATTGGCACGCTTGTTCCTGTTCTGGGATTCGTCAATGTCTTTCCCATGAAATTCTCCTGGGTCGCAGACCACTTCCAATACCTTGCAAGCATGGGCATTCTCGCATTGGTTGCTTTGCTGTTACACAACCTGCATCGATACGCACCACGAATAGGACAAGCCTCGATCCTGCTCATACTTGTGAGTCTGAGTGTGCGAACCCATCAGCAATTGCCGGCGTATCGTGACCTGCAATCCCTGTGGGAACACGTGGTCAAACACAATCCGGGCAATTGGGCAGCGAAGAATAACCTTGGAGCCATCTACGCGGAGAACGGCCGACTGAGTGATGCCTTTAACCTCTTTAAACAAAGCCTCGTCATCAACCCTGCTCAGAGTAAAGGCTATGAGAATCTGGGCAGTTACTATTTTGCCAAACGCGAATGGGCCAGAGCAGAATGCTATTTCAAAATCTGCCTTGAAAAAGAGCCGGGCAAGATCAAGGTGCGCCTCAAATGTGCAACGGCATGTCGCAAGCAGGGCAAGCTCGAAGAAGCCCTGGCACACGCGACCGACAGCGTTCGTCGCAAACCTGATGATCTGGATAGCTGGACCGTGGTGGCTTCGATCTGTAGTGACATGAAGGCGTATGACAAATCGATCATCGCCTGGAAACGTGCGATCCAGATTGCGCCACAACTGGGTTACCTACACTACTCACTGGGCGTGACTGCGACGCAGCATGGTGATTATGATTTAGCCATCAAAGCGCAGCAATATGCAGCCAAACTTGAACCGGAGCTGGCTGCACCTTTAAGTCAATTGGCGCGACTGGCAAGCTTGCAGCAGCGTTGGGATGATGCGCTTTCCGATATCAATCAGGCCCATCAACTCGAGCCGGTTAATAGTCTGGTGATGCAGCGCCTTCTCTGGTTTTATGTCACCTTGCCCAACACCAGTGACCAGCATTACAAAAAGGCGACTGAGCTGATCAAGTCATTTGTCCCCAGTGATCCAATGCAATGTCAGCATCCAAAGTGGGCGCAGATCAATGCTGCGATTCATGCACGAAACCAGCAGTTTGAACAGGCTGTCCGATGGCAGGAACGCGCGATTGTGCTGATGGCCGATCAGCAGGGGCAATCGTCAATCCAACAGGCCAACGTGAATTTGGCGCGATACAAATCACATCAGCCACCCACTACGCCGTGATCGAATCCTGACATCAATGCACAATAAAAAACACCATCCAGAGTGACTCCAGATTGTGCGTGATTGGATTGGTTTTAATGCGACGGATTTATTTCTTGCCGTAGACTTCCTTGGGGTCAAAGACCTTTTCGGCTTCGGTGGTGGTCAATGCGACGGTGCCATCGACAGCTCCATCAATCTTGCGGTAGAAGCAGCTGTTGTACCCGACGTGACAGGCCGCGTTGCCGATCTGTTCGACTTCCATGACCAGTGCATCCTGATCACAGTCTGTGTAGATGGCTTTGATCTTCTGGACGTTGCCGGACTCTTCGCCCTTATGCCAGAGCTTTTGACGGCTTCGTGAGAAGTAGACAGCTTCGCCACATTCAATGGTCTTCTTCAAAGCGACTTCATTCATGAAAGCGACCATAAGGATCTTGCCAGTTTCATGGTCCTGTGCGATGGCCGTGATCAGGCCGTTATCGTCAAACTTGGGAGCGAAGAGGTTGCCTTCTTCGAGTTGCGCTTTGTCGCCACGGGGGCCGAACTTGATGTCACACGATTCGCACATGTTTCAATTCCTTGTAAAGTCGTTTTCATAAACTTCAAACAGACGGGTATTGTAACAACATCGGACTTTCGTGGCACGCGGCAGGTTTGGCCTATGTTTAAAGTGGATGTGTTTAGAGGCGATGAATTGCTTGTTTTAGCGAAAAATAAGCTGTTTCCTGGATTTTTCGTTGGCCTTTTCAAGGAGCATGTCCCAGTCAAAAGCAGGCCCGGGATCGGACTTACTCGCTTTGATGTGATGATGTCCAATGAGGCCTTGAAATTCAGCAAGTTCATCTTCGGTGAGTGTGCGATCCATGATGATATTGCCCATTGCATCACGGGGGACATCGCATTTAAGCTGCGGGAAAATGCGACACAACGCGGCAGTGAGTTTGATCAGTGAATCATATTGTTGTGGTGTCAGATCGTACTGCACAAGGTCTCGACCATTGATCTTCCCGGCGATAGGTTGGTCATGTGCAGGCCTGCCGACAAAGTTCGGCGTGCGGAGTCCGCCATCTCCCCAACGCTTGGGAATGGTGATACGTGTACGGCCATGCTTCTCAGTGGTGTACCAGTCTCTGAGCGGTTTGGCGTTGGCGGATGCATACGCACCGATGTTGGCAATCTCAATCCCAATCGATCGATCATTGGCAACACCTGCATGCCAGGCACGTTCCTTTAAATCCAGGGTCTGGTAGATCGTCCCATCCAGATCAAGCATGAAATGCACACTCAAACCGCGGTGATCATGAAGGATGTTAAAACACTGACGACTCGTGCCACAGACATCGTAGTGAATCACGAACAGGTCCACGGTCTTTTGCAAAAGTGACAAGTCCCAACCGCCACCACGAATCTGTTCAAGAATATCTGGCGGCCAGTTGGCTTTGTTGCGTTGACCATATCGGTTTGGGGTGTCGATCCCACTGTTATCCTGCCAGTGAGATTCCGCGAAGGTGGCAAACCGTTTCTGAACACGATAGGCATCGTACCCGCCCGGGTCCGTCCAGAGCACCACCGGGGCACCGGTGTGAAAGAGGTGTCCTGCTGCGACGATCTCATCGCCTTGTCGTTGGTATGCCAACTCACCGGCACGCGGCACGCAGGCGATAGAGGTCAATAGCAAAAAACACAGCAAGGTGATTCGTGCTGTCAGGTGTCGAGGTTCAGGAGCAACATGTTTGAGAATTTCCATTTGCCGATCTTACCTCAGACGCTCTGTCGATTCACTTGTCTTGAGGTTTGCCTAATGATCGAATGACACAATGTCCAGTATTTTCTGTGACCAACGCGACAGTTTTTCTGCAAAGCAAGTAAACTGTTTCTCTTTGGTGTAACTTTGTACCCACTTTGTACCCGTTTGGTACACATGAGCCCAAAGTTGTCAGATTGGCGTCGATTTGAAAGGTAGTGCATGTCCACGACATTGAATT
>JBICHS010000529.1:0-4023 GCA_043101135.1 Phycisphaeraceae bacterium JB051 | reverse complement strand
TCGCAAGAGTTATTACTACCCCGACCTGCCCAAGAACTACCAAATCAGTCAGTATGACCTGCCGATCTGTGGCGAGGGTGAAATTGAAATCCCGGTTAACGCTGAACCTGACGCACCGACCAAGACGATTCGCATCCTGCGTGCTCACTTGGAGGAAGACGCAGGCAAACTCGCTCACGAAGGCCCCGGCGGTGTTGCCATCGATCACTCGATTGTGGACCTCAACCGTGCAGGCACGCCATTGCTTGAGATCGTGACCTATCCCGACTTTGAAACGCCCGACGAAGCGGTCATGTTCGGCCAGACGTTGCGCGACATCGTTCGTCACATCGGCGTTTCGCAGGGCGTCATGCAGATGGGCCACATCCGCTTTGAGCCCAACATCAACGTCATCATCACCAAGGATGGCAAGACCTACAAAACCCCCATCGCTGAAATCAAAAACCTTAACAGCTTCAAGGCTGTGTACGGTTCGATTGCTTACGAATACGAACGTCAGATCGACGAATGGATGCAGACCGGCGAAGTGATGGGTGCTCGCAGCAAGTCCACCCGTGGCTGGGATGACACCAAGATGCAGACCACGCTTCAACGTCACAAGGAAGACGAGGACGAGTATCGCTATTTCCCCGATCCCGATCTTGTGCCTGTGACGATCAGCGAGGAGCACATTGATACGCTTCGTGCCCAGCTGCCCGAGTTGCCGTTGGTCAAGCGTAAACGCTATGCCGAGCAACTGGGTTTGAATGACAAGCAGATTGATGCGTTGCTTGCTGAGCCTGCGACGACAGCGTTGTTTGATGCAGTGCTGGAAACAGGAACCAGCGCCAAGCGTGCTGCTGCGATTCTGCTGAATTATGCCGCCAAGCGTGCCAATGAATTGGGTGTCGATATGGACAAGTTGGGTATCACTGCTCAACAGATTCACGACATCGCCAAGCTTGCGGATGACGACAAAATCAGTTCCACCGCCGCTGCGGATTTGTTTAACCTGTGCTGCGAAAACCCCGGCGATTCGGCTGAGGAGTTGGCCAATGACAACAAGCTCATTCAGGTCTCCGACACCGGGGCGCTGGACGCGATGATTGATCAGGTCGTTGCCGATCCCAAGTGCGCTAAAGCCGTCGAAGACATTAAGGCTGGCAAGGATAAAGCCATCGGCATGCTCATGGGCCAGATCATGAAACTCTCCAAGGGCTCAGCCAATCCCAAGGTCGTCACCGAGATGATCAAGAAGAAGCTCCAGGGGTGAGTTCTAGCCTCATTTAAGGCAATTTTACCGCAGAGGCGCGGAGATCGCAGAGTTTCGCAGAGAAGAAATGGTCGGTTGACTAGCCTATGCCTGATGGTTTAAGCGGCAATCCATGGAAGTATTCAAAAGGTGTTGTCCATGGTTTGTTATTGTTGACTGGCTTTATGGGGTTTCTTTTTGGTGCAGTTGCAGGCTTTTATTTTTACCAGCTACTGTTATCCATCGAATGGATTGAGCAAGACTATTTTCGACAATGGGTTTTTAAAACACTTTCAATCACCATTGCAGCATTTGTCGTAGCAATGGCATGCAGAAAATTATGCGTGTTTTGTTGTACAAAAAAACAGTCTTGAACTCTCTTACCTCTGCGCTCTCTGCGGTAAAAAATGTCTTGGAAATCTTGCGAATCAATCGCCAAAGAGCATTTTCTTGAAGAAGACGAAGAAGAGAATCACGCCGAAGAAGAGTTGGACGAGGCCGACGTAGCCAATGATGTCGCGGGAACTTTTGTTGAGTCGCAGTAGGGGGCCGTTGATCCTTGCACAGACTTTGTTGAGTAATGGCCCCAGTTGTTTGAGCAGGTTGGCCAGCAGGACGCTGAGCGTGCTTCCGAGCTTGCCCAGTGGTTTGAGTTTGGCCATCAGGCGTGTGATGAGGCTGGGCTTTTTCTCTGCAGGGTCTGTGAATTCATCTGCATCTTCGATGGCGTCTGTCGCTTGAGCGGCAACAGCTGGCTCTGCCTGGGGCGGTTGGACTTCGTCGGCGGCCTCGTACGCCATCTCAACCGCGACAGCTTCCTGCCCTGCATTCGCCTGGACGGCTTGCTCAGGACTTTCAAAATCCCCCATCAGGTCATCTGCATCATCATGTCCGACCTCGAGAGCTTCTTCAGCAAGTTCGGCTGCAGGCTCAACATGTTCTGCAGCCATCGGTGCTGCCTGATTGTTGAGTTCGTCCGGGGCTTCGAAGAAACCTTCCAGATCATCATCAGCCTCATCGGCCTCATCGACCTGGGCAGCTTGAACCTGAGGTGGTTCTGCAGCGGGTGATGCTGCCTGTGCCGGAGCCTCTTGTTCCTGTTCCTCTTTGGCCTGTGAT
The DNA here is from genome assembly GCA_043101135.1 of Phycisphaeraceae bacterium JB051. GTDB lineage: Bacteria > Planctomycetota > Phycisphaerae > Phycisphaerales > Phycisphaeraceae > UBA7800. The sequence goes on along the minus strand of JBICHS010000529.1, from coordinate 1,673 downwards.
GTGTTCTGGCTTGCCTCCTGGAGGTTTTGCAGGACCTGTTCAGGAGACTGAAAGGCCGCTTCGAGGTCTTCATCACTGAGGCCGTGCTCAGCAATTTTCTCCGGCGTTTCAAACATGTCCGACACAGCTTCGCTGGCATGCTCTGCCAACAGCGAGTCGATATGGTTGATCATGGCCGACGGGTCCTGCGGTTCGTCTATGGCAGGATCGTGGCCCGCGTCTGCGGCTGCAGGCTGTGTGTCGGTTTGTGGTGACTGAGGTTGGGAGGTATCGACGAGTTCCTGGATGTCGTCCGCGGAGACATTGGCAGGCTGTGATGCATCAGGCGAAGCATCGGCGGGGGCTTGAGGTTCGGTGGCCCCCTGGATGGCCTGGCTCATCAGGTGTTCAAGTTCGCTGGCCAGCTCCTCGTTATCCAGTGTTTGCTTGGCGTCGGCATCTTTTGCAGCAGTGTCAGTGTTGGTGTCGGCTGCCGGCTCGCCTGGAGCTTGCACCGCGTCAGCAAACAACGCATCAAGTTCGGAGGCCAAATCCACCGAGGCATCTTCGTTTGCTTGTGTTGGGGCAGCAGCAGAAGCCTGGGACGCAGCCGGTTGGTCGGTGTCGGCTTGCTTGGCCTGTTCGCGTGCTTGGGCAAAGGTTTCCAGGCGTTGCTTTTTCTCTTTAGCAAGGCGACTGAGTTCCGTCTTGGCCTGACCGAGCACATCATCCCATGCCGAGGCGAAATCCATTTCTGCCAGCGCGTCATCGGCTTGATTGTCAGCTTCAGCAGCCTGGGCGGCTTCGTGTTCTTCCAGTGCGTGATTGATCAGGCCATCAAGCTCTGATGCCAATTCATCATTACTCAGACTTTCGCGGATTGTCTGAATCTTCTGGGCTTGGGTTTCCTGATGTCGTTTGAGTTTTTCTTCGGTGATGCGGGACAACTCTGCCTTGGCCTGATTGAGCACTGTGTCCAATGCCGAGGAGAGCTGGTCATCGTTAAGTGATTCGAATGATTCGGAGCTTTGTGTTTCAGCTTCGACTTCTGCCAACAGGTTGTCGAGTTGAGCGGTCAGGTCATCATTGCTGAGTTTGCCGCCGTTACCCTTTTCTGCGGGTTTGGTGCCCCCGACCATTTGGTTGAGTTGCGTGCGGGCTTCTGTAAGGACTTGATCCCATTGGTTGGCAAAGTCCTGGTCATCAAAAACGCTTTGCTCGGTTTCCTGAAGCAATTGTTCAAGCTTGGGATCGTCTTTGGCTTTGGCTCGCAGGTTTTCGAGCTTGCGTGCTTCCCGTTCCTTTTGCTTGGCGATTTTGTTTTCAGCGATCTTTGCCAGTTCATCCTGAGCTTGTGTCAGGACACTGTCCCAGGCGCTGTTGAAATCGTTCTCGTCAAACGATGTTTCTGTGTCCTGGGTAGCTGCGTCTGCACCTTGCTCCTGAGCCTGTTCCGCGAGCAAGGAATCAGGATCGGCAAAGAGGGCGTCCAGATCATCATTGCTCAACCGATCCATGTCACCCATCGTGTCGAGCTTGCTGCTCTTTGGTGCCTGGGGTTGAACGGCAGCTGCAGGTTCGATTGCTGGCGATTCGCTGGCAGGTTCTTCGGATGCTGTGACAGCTTCAACGCTGTCAAAAAGCGCGTCCAAATCGTCATTGCTCATCTTCGCATCGTCAGCAAAATTGGCTAA
>JBICHS010000528.1:0-2603 GCA_043101135.1 Phycisphaeraceae bacterium JB051 | reverse complement strand
CGCGGTGGAACTCTGCCATCGCGACTTCGGGACGCGCGACATTGCGGATACCAAAGGCAATACTCACCACATCCATGGTGTTATCTTCGATGGGCAGTTTCATCGCATCGCCCTGAAAATAGGTCGGCTTGAGTCCCTTGCATTGCGTGAGCTTGTGATTGGCAACCGCGAGCATGTTGTACGTAAAGTCCACGCCCGTCACCGACTTGACCCCGGCATCGGCAAAGGCCATCGACAAGTCGCCGGTCCCGCAGGCAACATCAAGCACATCGCAGTTGCTATCCACATTGGCCATGTTCACTGCGGTGCGCCGCCAGGCTTGATCACGCCACAGCGAATGGACCCGGTTGTTCAGGTCATAGCTGTCAGCGATGGCATTGAACATCGCTTCGACACGTTTGGCTTTGTCGTCGACAAGATGCGGGTTGGACAGGTTGTCCTGCGACCAGGCAGGTTCACCAGCTTGATTCTTGGGGGATTGGGTCATGAGGTGGTTTAGTTATCCGATGTGTGGTGGGCGTGTTGGTGACGACAGAACAAACAATAGTCCGTCGGGTCCAAAGCGGCAACGGCATTCTCGCCGTCAGTCGGTTGGATCATGTTCGCACTGCTCTGATTGTGCTTGGCAGCGGGGAGGGTTCGAAGCACATTGAGCATGCGGGATTGATATGACGAAGCATTGAACTTGTACATGTCATTGCTTGAGCTCAATGCAGAGGGATATTGTTCAGAGATAAGTTGGTTGAGTCGTTCGATGCGCGTTTGAGGCAGGGGGTGCGTGGAGAGAATTTCCATTTGACTGCTGCCGCCGGAGGCTTCCTTGAGGACCTGCATGACCTGGACTTGTCCCATGGGGTTGTAGCCGACTTTGGTCATGTAACGCACGCCCAGTTCATCAGCCTGTGATTCCTGATCACGCCCGAACTTGAGCATGTAGACAGTCCCGCCTGCCGTGGCCCCGACGCCGAGTACCTTGAGTGTTTCGTTGTCGGTCTGTTCACCTGCGACCGCCAATCCGATGCCGATGCCCTGGATGATCATCGCACGGGTCATTTGCTGACCGATGTGCTGGGCGGTGACATGACCGATTTCATGGCCGATGACACCAGCGAGTTGCGCTTCATTGGTGAGTTTCTCAGCAAGGCCGCGTGAGAGGAACACCTTGCCACCGGGAAGGGCGAAAGCGTTGAGCACGGAGGAATCAACGATGGTGAACTCCCATGGCAGGTCGGGACGTTCGCAGACGTTGACGAGTTTGTTGCCCATTTCGGTGACATAGTTACGGACGTTTGCAGAGGGCACTTGACCGCCATAGCTTTGGGTGAACTGCGGGGCGGCCTCGGCACCCATTGAGATTTCCTGGCTGGTACTGATGGCATTGAGTTGACGTTGGCCGGTGGCAGGATTCACGGAGCATCCGGTTAACACCATCATCGCCCCCAGGATCAGCATCACAGCAAGCTTGTGCATCGATTTCATATGGTTTCTCCACTTGATATCCAGTTGGTCAACACTGATCACGCAGTCTTCAGAGCGTGTTATTCAGCTGTTACAGTCTACCAATATCATACCACCACGCACACAACGTCCGAATAACCACGGGATCGTCCGATTTGTGATAAAGCAAGGCAAGATTATTGGACGCTGTCGTTTGGTGTGGGAAGGTGCAACGTTATCAGACGTTGGATATTCAGAGTATGGCTCAGACAGGTCAGGAGGGGGATTTATTAGTGGACGTGAATGTTGATGAGTTGAACAGGCTTTGGGGAAAGACTCTGGATAACCGAGCGTTGTTCCGTGATTATGGGGTTTGTTTGTAGCAATCGTATGAACTGGTGAAGAATTTCGGATTGGCTGTCGATGAAATAGGTGGGAGAAACGCAAACCGGTTGATGCCGGTGCCGAGCGTCGGAAGGCTCGGGCGAATGTTTGAATAACGGAACTGACTTGTCGACACGGACGGATGAGACGGTTGCGAAAAGTCCTTGAAAAACAGGGCAACGGAGAGATGTGTCATGCGTAAAGAAGCCATTATGGAACGTTTTTTCACTTCACTAATCAGCGGCAATCGTCCGGCATGCCGCGAACTTGTCGACCAGATGATCGGTGCGGATCTGCCTGCACAGACCATCATGAGTGAGTTGTTCTGGCCTGTGCTTGAGCATATTCAGAACATGTACCGCAACGATCAACTGGCCGCCATTGGTTTTAATTTTGCGACCCGTATGCTTCGGAGCATGGTGGATCAGATGCAGATGCGTCTGCCCATGGCCGAAAGTCGTGGCAAGTCCGCCATCGTGCTCACCGGCCCCGAAGAGTCCGAAGAAATTGGTGGCCAGATGGTGGCCGACATGCTCGAAGCCGACGGCTACGACGTGTACTACATCGGTGGTGGTATCGCCAATGACGAAATCATCAACAAGATTGCAGAGTTGAACATCGACAAGCTCGTCGTCTTCGGCGTGGTGCCTTCCACCGTGCCGTTCACACGCCTGCTCATCGATCATCTGCACGAAATCGGTTCGGCTCCGAAGATTCAGATCTGCGTCGGTGGCGGTGTCTTTAACCGTGCTGAAGGTCTGGCTGAGGAAATCGGTGCTGAC